>CANROX010000022.1 GCA_947632335.1 uncultured Clostridia bacterium | reverse complement strand
AGTCCATGTGGGTTTGTCACCATTTATTGAGCCTATCACCGTAATAGGCATAGGATAAAGCGCCAGTTTGGAACCGATATTTTTCTTCATAGCATAATACCTCCGCAATCTATTCTGACATCGTGTCAATTATAGTATAGCGATATTTTGACACGGTGTCAATACTTTTTCTTTTGCACTTTACAAAATTTTTACATTACACCCGCCATATACTGGTGTAAGTCAAGGAAAATGCATATTTTGAATGGGAAAGTACTTCTTACATTATAGGGGATACGGTTTTTCGTAGATAACCGATGAGCAAAAAACAATTCTACAAATGAAGTGCATTATCGGGCAAACAGAAAAAAATCTTTGAGGCAAAACTGCTGTTCAAACAGTTCTATCTCGTAGATTTCCTTTCTAAAACATATCGTTAAAATTTGCACCCATTTTCATCAGAGGGTGTATTATATCATTTTGTGGTACAATACTGCAACAATTCTTATATACTTTGCAGGAAAGCATTAATTGGTTTTAACCTTTATTGACTTTTAATATTGCCAAAGCTATAATGTAGGCAGAAAAATAGAGGGAGGTTCCTTATGAAAATACTAATTACCGGTGGTACAACATTCGTAAGCAAATTTGCAGCAGAGTACTTTGTAAAAAGAGGTAACGATGTAACTGTTATAAACCGCAACAGCAGAGAACAGGTTAAAGGCGTTACTTTGCTAAACTGCGACAGAAATAATTTGCAGAACCGTCTCAAGAATATTCACTTTAATCTGATAATTGATGTAACTGCCTACACTAAGGAACACATAAGCAGACTTTTAGCTTCAGGGGTAAAATTTGATGATTATATTTTCATCAGCTCAAGTGCAGTATATCCTGAAACAAATTTACAACCTTTTACGGAAGAACAGACCTGTGGCAAAAATTCTATTTGGGGTGACTACGGAACAAATAAATTAGAGGCAGAAAAAATGTTAATGAATAATTTCCCAAATGCCTATATTTTAAGACCTCCATATTTCTATGGTATTTACGAAAATCTTTACAGAGAGGCATTTCCCTTTGATTGTGCAATGGCCAACAGAAAATTTTATATTCCGGAAAACGGCAGTATGAAATTACAGTTTTTTAATGTTTATGACTTATGCAGGTTTATTGAAATTATTATTAAAAGGCACCCTGATAATCACATTTTTAATGTTGGCAACAAGGAAATTGTCACAGTTAAAAAGTGGGTTGAACTTTGTTATAAAGCGGCAGGCAAAAAGGCGGAATTTATAGAGGTGGATAAAAACATTCCCCAGAGAGAATACTTTTGCTTTTACAAGTACGAGTATGTGCTTGATGTGTCAAAGCAAAATAAACTTATGCCGAAAACTATTCCCCTTGAACAAGGACTGAAAGAGGAATTTCAGTGGTATAAAAATAATCTTGACAGCATATATAATCGAAAACCCTATCTTGAATACATAGATAATAATATGTCATATCAATCCCACTTATCATAGTTATCCTTGTTGTGGGAATTCTCATAGTCATCAGTGAGTATTTCGTCATAAATAACGGCGTCATTAATATCAAAATCAAATAACATAACTTATCCCCCTAAAAATTTTAACCTATATTGAAAATTATGTATTTATCTTATGATATAAGTATATCACCTTAGTTGTCCATCTTATAGTACTTTGACAGCCAAAGAACCATATTTTTTATCCTTGTATGATTTGTTTAAACTAAATATATTATTTGTGTATTTTGATGATTAAGTAATTGCCCATAATGCAATTAACCCACACAATTAATTTTTATTATAAATATTCTCAGACTAATACATAAGGAATAATTTTGTTGGAATACTTAACTCAGGTGACTATAAATGATAAATAAAGATTTACCCCTTGGTTTCGGAATGGCGCTTGCCCAGCATCCCGACGCAATGAAAAAATTTGCCGATATGACCGACAGAGAACAGGCAAATATACTTTCAAAAATTCACAATGTAAATTCAAAAGAAGAAATGCAACAGTTGGTTCAGAGCCTCACTCAAAATTGAGTGAGGTTTTTTGACTTATAAATCTACGGAAATCCTACGCTCAACTGCTTAGTATAACGCCATTTTTACAAATAGACATATAAAAATTTATTGAAAGGTATTGCAATTTTAATATTATTAATATATAATAACTGATAGGAACTATTCTTATTAAGGAAATTTTTATGGAAAGACGAAATACTGTTCAGAAAGATTTGGTTCTGAACGCTGTTAAGGGTATGAAAAGTCATCCTACCGCTGACCAAGTATATAATTTGATAAGTAAGGACTACCCTTCCATAGGAAAGGGAACCGTATACAGAAATCTTAATATTCTTGCGGAAAGTGGGGAAATTAAGAAAATAGAGATTCCGGACGGTGCTGACAGATTTGATTTTAACACTTCTGAACATTATCATTCCCAATGCATAGAGTGCAAAAGTGTTTTTGATGTAAATTTTGACGCTATACCGGACTTAGAAAAACATATAAAAAATACTGATAATTTTAAGTTCATATCCTACGATATACTATTTAAGGGCATATGTTCTGAATGTCAGAAAAATCAAACAAAGGAGTATTGATTTTATTGGACAAAGAAGCAATGTATAAGCTTAGCTACGGCCTTTTTGTTCTTACCGCAAAGGAAGGAAACAGAGATAACGGCTGTATAATCAACACAGCCATACAGGCCGCGTCTGAACCAAATCAGTTGAGTATATGCGTAAACAAAACGAATTACACCCACGATATGATTATGAAAACAAAACAATTCAATGTTTCGATAATCAGCCAATCTGCCAGCTTTGACTTATTTAAGCATTTTGGATTTCAGTCGGGAAAAGATGTAGATAAGTTTGAAACTTTTGATAAATGTGTGCGCAGCGAAAACGGCATTTTATATGTTACTGAGGGAACTAATGCCTATATCTCAGTAGCCGTCAACAAAACAGAGGATTTAGGCTCACACACAATGTTCATTGGCAAAATTACAGATATGGAAGTGTTAAGCACTCTGCCTTCTGCAACATATGAGTATTATTTAAACAGCATTAAACCAAAGCCTCAGCCCGTAGATAAAACAAAACAGGGCAAAACAATATGGCGTTGTAAAGTATGCGGATACGAGTATGTTGGAGAGGAATTACCGGAGGATTTCATTTGTCCTCTTTGCAAACACCCAGCATCTGATTTTGAAAAAATAGAAATTAATAATAAAACGGAGGAAACAAAAATGGCAAAATGGGTATGTCCGGTATGCGGATATGTACACGAAGGAGATCAGCCGCCGGCAGAATGTCCGGTATGTCATGTAAGCGGTGACAAATTTACAAAGGTTGAGGGCGAACTCAAGCTGGCTGCTGAACACAAGTATGGTATTTACAATTCAACTGTAAAAAACAATCCAGACATCAGCAATGAGGATAAGGAATACATCTTTGAACAGTTAAAAGCCAACTTCTCAGGCGAATGTTCAGAAGTAGGTATGTATCTTTGTATGGCCAGAATTGCGCATCGTGAGGGTTACCCTGAAATCGGTCTGTACTGGGAAAAGGCAGCATATGAGGAGGCTGAACACGCCGCTAAATTTGCAGAGCTTTTAGGCTCCGATTTGGAACCAAAGATGAGCGCCTCAACAAAAGAAAACTTAAAGTGGAGAGTTGACTGTGAGTTTGGTGCAACACAGGGTAAATTTGACCTTGCCCTATGTGCAAAGAAGAATGGTCTTGACGAAATTCACGACACAGTTCATGAAATGGCTCGTGACGAGGCCAGACACGGCAAAGCTCTTAAAGGTCTGTTAGACAGATATTTTAAATAATAGGTAAATAACAAAAACTAAGCAGAGTAGAAAAAACTACTCTGCTTCTTGTTTTGTCCTAAGAAAAAAGGCATTTTTATGAAATACCACTTTACGGGTTTGGGTATTTGTTATAGAATGAAAGGGAGGTGTAATAATGAAACAAAATGAATTAATCGAAATACTAAATCTTGCAGAAAATTTAAAAAACTACACACGCCATTCCTATACATCCCGAGGAAGAAAGGAGAGCGTTGCAGAACACAGCTGGAGATTGTCCCTAATGGCATACCTTGTTAAGGACGAATTTCCTGAAGTCGACATTGATAGGGTAATCAAAATGTGCATTATTCATGATTTGGGTGAGGCTTTCACAGGAGATATTCCCTCCTTTGACAAAAGCAAAGCTGATGAAGATAAGGAGCGGAGTCTTCTCATTAGCTGGATAAAAAGTCTGCCCTCACCATTAGGTGAAGATATGCTTTTGCTGTTTGAGGAAATGTTCCGCCGAGAAACCACCGAAGCCAAATTGTTTAAGGCACTTGACAATCTGGAGGCAGTTTTGCAACACAACGAGGCAGATATCAGCACCTGGTCCGAAAATGAGTATGAGCTTAATTTGGTGTACGGTCAGGAAAATGTCCAGTTTTCACAATACCTGAAAGAGCTTAGAGAAATTTTCCGTAAGCAGTCCCTTAAAAAAATTGAACATATGGGCAAAATTAAGGACGGCGAATTTTAGATTATACAAAAAAATATACTATAGGCACTAATCATTTATACGAAACTACACTTTAGTTTTTCAAAAAGGCGGAAATTATATAATGGAACTTATAAAACCTGACAGAAAATATTATCATTCATTTTTAGAAGCAGTTAAGGAATATAAAGATAATAATGTAACGACATATCATTTTTTTGAGTGTGGTACCCAGGATATATTTATCAGAATGAAAGAATTAGAGGAAGGAATAAATCTTCCCGACGGCTGGGTATCCGGCACTTATCTGTGGATGGTTGACGGTGGCGAGTTTGTGGGTGAAGTAAATATCAGACATAAACTTACTGAAAATTTATTAAATATGGGCGGTCATATCGGATATGGCGTGCGTTTTTCAAGACAGAACGAGGGTATAGGAACTAAAATGCTTTCACTTGCTTTAGAATATGCCCGGGACAACCTTGGACTTTATAAGGTTTTGCTCACTTGCAATGATGATAATTATGCCTCAATAAAGGTCATCGAAAATAACAATGGTGTGTTACAGGATAAGATTTGCAACACTAATGACAATTACTCCTGGATTACCCGAAGATATTGGATTTATTTATAGTTGATATATTACAAATAAAAAAATATTAGACATAGCATTACAGTCAACATATGAATGCAACTGCACATAAGAGGATTTTTATATTACAAAAATATTGTAACCTTATTTAATCTTGCTATAGGAACTCTCTATATTGGCAAAGTACCTTTCTATTCCACTGCGTGGTCAAATATTAAATCTGTCCGCGGTGCAATAATTGCTGTTTTTATTCCGTATTGGTTAAATTGACCGCAGGAATATGGCTTTATGATAAAATTATTACTTGAATATTTTGTACATAAAAAGTCGGACATAAAAGAAAAATTTCTGATATAGTAATCCTTGGGAGGTAGGGTTTTGTATATGCTTAAACAATTAAATGATGCGGTCGCTTACATAGAAAAAAATATTTGCAATGAAATTGATACAAATAAAATTTCTCAAATAGCGTTGTGCTCATATGATAAATTTAGCAGATTTTTTAGCTATATTACAGGAATGACGATTAATGAATATATACGCAAACGCAAGTTGACTCTGGCCGCATATGAACTTATGAATAAAAATACAAGGGTAATTGATATTGCAGTAAAGTACGGATATAACAGTGCAGATGCATTTTCAAGAGCTTTTGTTAAACAACATAATATCTTGCCAACAATGCTGGAAAAATCAAATGTTATTTTAAATGTTTATCCTCCTGCCTCCTTTCACATTCAAATTAAAGGAGCAGTAGAAATGAAATTTAAAATTTTTGAGTGTCCCGAAATTAGACTTAAGGGAATTTCAAGAAAATTTACAGGCGGAGCAAAGGACCGTTTTGAACAGGAACACCTTATGTGGGCAAACCACCATGATGGTGTTCAAAGTCAGGTTTGCGAAACTATCGAGGGTATATGGTATGGTATTTGGGATAATGGAAAATACTGTATAGCTAAAGATACTAAAAATTCTGAACTCAATGATATTATCATACCTAAAGGGAAATATGCCATATTCAGCACAAATTTTGGAGGCTTTGCAGGTGACGAACTGCCAAAACTTAGAGAACAGATTTTTGATTGTTGGCTACCGGATTCCTGTTATGTTCAAACACGGGACTGCGAAGTTGAGGTTTATTACCTTTATCCGAAATCCGAAAAACATAAACGACACTATGAAATTTGGATACCTGTCAGAAAAAAGTGTAAATAATACCCTAAGTTTTATTGTAACTACCAAACACAGATACTTTTCCGTCAGGTTAAAAAGGAAATAAAACCTTAAACTTTTATAAAAATACATGATATATTTGTCAGACAAAACAGCTTTTATCATATGGCTTTAGGAACAGGTGATAATATGAAAATAAGATTAGCAGAGGAAAAAGATTATCTACAGCTTGCAAAAATGAAATGGATACATTTGGCGGAAGATGATGTGGATTACGGTGAACATAATCTTGAGGGTGCGGATAGGCATAAATTTATAGACAACTTTGTAGATTTTCTCTACAAAAATCAGGAATACAAAATATTTATTGCCGAAGAAAAAGGTAAAGTTATTTCTGCTATGTTTGTCTATGTAATCCCCAAGACCCCATCACCAAGAGGAAAATCAAAATATATTGCCTACCTTACCAATGTGTTTACGCTAAAGGAATATCGCAGTCAAGGCATCGGCACAGAAATATTGTGTTGTATCAAAGACTATTTAAAAAATATAAAATGCGAATTAATATTTGCCTGGCCAAGCGATAATTCAGTAAAATGGTATGTAAGAAATGACTTTTATCAGGAAAATGAAGTTTTTGAATGTAATTTAATGGGAGAATAATGAAATCTTACGCAATCGCATTTAACAAGCACACAGGGGAGCAAAGCACTATTTCAGCCTTTGACGCTTTTCTCTTTAAAGAAAAAAATAAAAGTGAATTTAAGAATTTTATTTTCTACTACGAAAAAATTGATAAAGAAAATAAGGTCTATGTCAGATTTAAAAAGTCTACACAAAGGGCTCATTTTGCCTATTATTCAAAAAAACCTAACAGGGAAAATTCTGAATCTGAGGGAGAATCCTTAAGTCACTATGTTGTAAAAAAAGCCCTTGCCCAACTACCCGCCCTGCACTTGGTAAATGAAAAAGATAATATTGATTTTTATCTTAAAGCTGCAAAAAGTGAAAATGAAAAATTGTTCACTTTTTCAAATAATTACCGTGCAGATGTTTACTACGAACTTGATAAAAATCAACCCGATAAAACAGGAAAAAGTCTCTTTTATAAGTGGTGTGGCAAACTGGTTATAGAGGTGAAAGTAACCCATAAGACCAACTCTGAAAAGTGTGAAGCTTTTGAAGAAAATGGGATACCGATATTTGAGGTTTCCGTTTCCGGAAAAATGCGGGATAAATATAAATTAGACCAACCCGGTGCACCCCTAACCATAGAACGAATAGAAAATGCAATATCTGAAATGAAAAAAATTTTTTCAAAGAAGATATATGGCAGACTGATTTCAGACCCAACATCAAAGGAATATGCTATTATGTGTAAGTACAAAAAAGAAATAGATAAGTTTAAAAAAGCATATGAAAAACACCGTAATGAGTTTAATTCCTTGCGTCCGCAGGTTGACGCTAAAAGAAGGGAATTGGAAGAACTAAACTCGAAGATTGATTTTTATAGAGCTTTGGAAAACGACAACAATAATTTAAGTCAGGAAAAAATCAGATTAACTAAATCCCTTGACAAACTAAGAGAGGAAAATCAGGAATTAAGGCAAAAGTTAGATAAAACAAGTAAAAACCCCCTTAAGGGAGTTTTTAAAAAATTTAGAAAAAGGTAAACTGACATAAACTAAAAAACGCCCCTATAGGACAAAGAAATACAATGTCTGACAGGGGGCTTTAATTTTCCTTTATTCTTTCTCTGTGTTTTTTTCAATATGCTTCACATATGTATTTGTGTCATAAGTTAGAATTGCAATTTTACCAACTACATAAATTGCAAGGGTCGTTAAGAAACATGTGATACATCCAAAAACTATTATAAATATTCCAATGGGAATTCCCCAATTGAAACTGTATTTTGTGCTAATACCTATTGTGAGCACTCCTGCTACTATACACAACATACTGTTGAACACAGCCAGAAATATGGTGAGAATTCTTGTTTTTCTCTCTATATAATTATATATTTTTGACCTATTATGATTTTTATATGCCTCCGCTGTTTCTTTCTCACCATGTTTTAATAAATTTTTCATATTATTATCTCCCAATTAGTCCACATAGTCTATCATATCTGACGGACTAATATTTAAAATATGTATGTAAAAGCATTATTTTATTTATTTTTTCTCGTAGGATCTTCAACAATAATTTTGTCGTTTTAATTATATAAAATCTTATGAAACTATGTCCAACGTCTACAATCCCTGTCTCATTGTACGTATTGCCTACTTTTCTTTCCTTATATTTATCTAACTATTATACTGTGTGGTTAAAAAAGACAATTTGACTATCTTCACTTACATAGTGTTCATTAAACATAAATTTTTGAACAAATGATCACTTTTTACACAAATAAATTTATGTAATAATCTCAAAACTTTAATTTGTATCAATGTAAAATTAAATTCTTTAATTCCGTCAACTTACATTACATCTTTGAGATAATCTCTCCCTAATAATTTGCTGTTTTCCTGCAGATTATAATAAAGTGTGTTAAATCCCATCTACATCTGTACAACATTTAACACATTTTGTAAAAAAGAAAACTCTCTATTTATAATAATTATGAAATTTTTTAAATTCATTATAATTATAATGCAGATTTTCACATTTGTCAACAAAAAATCTAAGATTTCTCGTTGTTTTCTTCTTTTTGTTGTTGATTTTTTATAATCATTATATAGACAATAAAAGAGGTGAATTTAGTGATTGGAGAAAGGTTACAGGAATTAAGAAAAGATAAAGGTCTATCTCAGGATGATATTGCAAAGATTCTTGGTGTTTCGCACTATACTGTTTCTTCTTACGAGTGTAACCGAAGTGACCCTGATGATAAATCAAAAATAAAACTTGCAAAGTTATTTGATGTTTCTATAGATTATCTGATAGGTCTAATTGACGAACCCTTCTCTTACAATAGAAGTAAAAACATAATATCTACCCCAAAAAACTTTGATAAGGATGATATTGAAAAAATAAAATCATACATCGAATTTTTAGAATTTAAAAAACTTTTAAAAAACACAAAAGATTAATGAAGTATGTTGCTTAGACATACTTCTTTATATAATGTGTAAACCTCCATTGTGGTATAAAAACCTAAGGAGGTTTTTTTATTATGCCAAAGCGCAAATTATGTACAGGAGAACACTCTCCTGTAAAAATTTGATTTAAAATGGATACGGCACATATGATTGCAAAAAAGAAGGATGCCTAACACCTGAATACTATAAGACTTTATACATATCAATGCTAAACCAAATTTATTGATACACTGCCCTTTTATTTTCGATAAAATATCCTTAACCCCTCTCCCTATTTATTCTAAATTCCACAGATTTTCTAAGGTAACTTAAATATTCTTTATCCATACACATAGCCTTATTCGGGTTATCAGACAGCTTTGCCACAGGTCTGCCGTTAACATACTGTAGTTTGATAACAATATTAAGGGCTTTTTCCTGTGTATCATTGGAACAAAATGTACCTATACCAAAGGATACTCTGGTTTTGTCTTTAAAATAGTCATATAACTTTTGTGCCATATCAAAGTCCAGTCCATCGCTGAAAAGAAGGAGCTTTGTCTTTGGGTCAACCCCATATTTTTTATAGTGGTCAATCATTTTTTCTCCCCAAATAAATGGGTCACCGCTGTCGTGACGCACACCGGAATAATTGTTTACCATTGAATGATTAAAATCCAGCAGAAATAAATCTGTTGTAATTGTATCTGTTAAAGCTGTACCGTTATCCCCTTTATATTCCTCATACCAGTCATTCATAGCAAATGCATTGGTATAAGCAAGGGGAATTGAATCAATACCCTGATACATCTGGACAAACTCGTGGGCAAATGTACCTATGGGTGTAAGGCTGCATTTCATAGCAAAATACACATTGGATGTACCAACACAGTTTTCTGTTTCATTTGCAAGACGATTAATGACCGTCTGTTCCCACTCCCTTGAGAGTCTTCTCCGACAGCCAAATTCCGCAAATTTAAAGTTATATATACCGTTTTGAAAATCAGCAATTTTTTTATCAAGTCTTTTTTTCGCTGAAATCAACAGTTTTTCATAGTCATATTTCATCCTGAAATATACTTCGTTTACTATTTCCAAAATATATATTTCAAAGTGCATAGCAGAAAAAATCGGACCCTTTATAACAATACTAAGTTCTCCTTTTTCGTTAAGTCCGGTACTTACATATTCCCTGATAGGATGCCATAATCTTAAAAACTCAACATAATCATTTTTAATAAAGCGTATTGAACGGAGATACTCAAGCTCCTCCTTATTAAATCTTAACGTACAAAGATAGTCAATCTGGGCGTTGATTTCCTGTAGCATTTCTTCTGTAAAAACAACATCTCTATTACGGCATTTAAAATAGTATTCCCCCTCCAAGTCTGTATGCTTGTGAAAAACAACCTGGTGCATATTAAACTTGTAAAGGTCTGTGTCCAGCAAAGAAATTATAATTGGTTTTAACTTCATATATTTTAACTCCTATATATAAAAAACCTCACCAAAAATATGGTGAGGTTTTTTGATTAAAATATACCGCCTTATGCAAATTACTTGCAAAGTTCGTCTGCAAGGGCATTAATTGCAGTAACAGATTCATCATTAATGGCAGATTTAATTGTTACAGTTGTGTCTGTATATGTAATATTCTTGCTCTTTTCAAGCATTGCAGACATTACTCTCTTTGCTGTAGGCGCCCAGGAACCGTTTTCAATAAAACCAACTGTACGGTTCTGATAGTTTCTCTCTGTAAGTTCATTAATAAATTTCTTCATAAACGGGAATACATCGCCATTATATGTAACTGAGGCAAGCACCAGTTTATCATAGCGAAAAGCGTCTTCAACACATTCTGCCATATCCTCTCTTGCAAGGTCTGCAACTACTACCTTGGGACAATTCTTTTCTTTGAGCTTTTCAGCCAGAAGTTCTACTGCTTTCTTAGTGTTGCCGTATACTGAGGAATATGCAATCATAACACCCTGATTTTCCGGACGGTATGATGACCATGTATCATACTGTCCAATATAGTGACCCAGATTTTCTGTAAGGATAGGTCCATGAAGAGGGCAGATAATCTGTATATCCAAGTCAGCAGCTGCCTTTAAAAGCTTCTGAACCTGCATACCATACTTTCCAACAATACCAATATAGTAACGGCGGGCTTCACAGTCCCAGTCCTCCTCAACATCAAGCGCACCAAACTTGCCAAAACCGTCGGCTGAAAAAAGCACCTTATCCTTGCTGTCATAGCTTACCATAACTTCAGGCCAATGTACCATAGGAGCAAAAATAAATGTAAGCGTGTGTGTGCCAAGGTTAAGGGTATCCTTGTCCTTAACTACAAGCTGTTTCATACTCTCCGGAACATTAAAAAACTGTCCCATCATCGTAAAGGTCTTTGCATTTCCTACCACTGTTGCATTTGGATAAGCTTCGAGAAACTTCATAATGCAGGCAGAGTGGTCCGGCTCCATATGCTGCACAACAAGATAATCCGGTGACTTGCCACCAACAACTTCCTTTATGTTGTTGAGCCACTCGTCGCCAAAGTTAATGTCAACTGTATCCATAACGGCAATTTTTTCGTCCATAATTACATATGAATTATAAGCCATACCGTTAGGTACAATGTACTGACCCTCAAACAGGTCAATCTTGTGGTCGTTTACGCCAACGTATTTAATATCATTTGTAATCTTCAATTTTAACACCCCTATATTTTATTTACTTACATATTATTATATACATATAAAGTATTATAGTCAAGGAATTTCCCACCCAATAAATCCCAAAGATATACATAGCAATAAAAAATCCCCCCTTTGAATTAATCAAAAAGGGGGATACATTATATCCTGTATAAATTTATAATCAGCCCTTAACAGCACCGGCAACAACGCCTTCAATTATATACTTCTGACAGGAAAAATAGAATATAATAATTGGTACAATGCTAAGAACTATAAGGGCCATAATAGCACTTGTATCAGTATGACCGTAGCTTCCGTTGAGATACTGTATATGAATTGGAATTGTCTTATATTTGCCCTTATCAAGAATTAAATAGGGCAGTAGATAGTCATTCCAAATCCACATTGTTTCAAGAATACCCACGGAAATTACAGTGGGTTTCATAATGGGAAGAACCACACCAAAAAATGTTCTCATAGGACCTGCGCCGTCAACATCAGCCGCCTCTTCTATCTCAATGGGAATACTTTTTACAAAACCCGTAAACATAAATACCGCCAAACCTGCACCAAAACCGAGGTAAATAATCAGTATGCCCCAAGGTGTTGTAAGGTTAAGGGTATCGGCTGTCTTTGAAAGTGTAAACATTACCATTTGGAAAGGTACTACCATTGAAAAAATACAGAAATAATAAATTATTTTGCAGATAATACTGTTTGACCTGGACAAGTACCATGCACACATAGAGGTACATAAGAGGATAAGAAACACTCCCCCTACGGTAATGAACAAACTGCAAAGAATTGTCTTGTAAAAAGGAAAGTTGCCAAAAAACATACCTGTAATATAGCTCTTAAATCCATAGAAAGTTTCAGCGTTTGGAAAACTAAAGGGTTCAGAGCTAATACCTGCATTTGTTTTAAAAGAGTTCATTAAAACAATGAAAACCGGCAGTACATAGAATACGGAAATTATTGAAAATAATATGGTGAGAATTCTCATACCAAGGGTTTGCCTTTTCTTAGGTTTCTTTTCCTTAGGAATAGCCTGTACCTTTGCCATTACTGTTGCACCTCCCTCTTCCTTGTAAACGCAAGCTGGGCAAGAGCAATAACAACAACGATAATAAAGAAGATAACTGCCTCTGCCTGACCAACGCCGCGAGAATTTGCATTTTCATAAAAGGTCCTGTAAATGTTCAGAGCCATCATCTGGGTTTGATACACCATTGTTCCCCCTTCGGAAACAACACCCGGCGCACCGCCTGTAAGGGCAAGGTTCTGGTCAAATAGCTTAAATGAGTTTGTTAGTGTTAAGAATGTGCAAATAGTTATAGAGGGCATCATCATAGGAATTGTAACATTTCTAAGGAGCTGGTGTTTATTTGCACCGTCAATCTTAGCAGCTTCATAAAGGTCACCGGGTACACTTTGAAAGCCTGCTATATAAATAATCATCATATATCCTGCCTGCTGCCAGCACATAAGAATAACAAGTCCCCAAAAACCATAGTTCGCATTGAGTGCAAGGTTTGTCCCGTAGTTTTTGAGAATACCGTTAAAAATAAGTTGCCAAATATAGCCCAGTATAATACCGCCAATAAGGTTTGGCATAAAGAATACCGTCCTAAATACATTAGAACCTCTTATTCCCAAGGTAAGGGCATAAGCAACAAAAAAAGCTATTAAGTTAATAAGAACAACGGATACTATAACAAAAAGTGCGGTAAACCAAAATGAACGAATAAAACCCTCATTTTGAAATGCCTTTATATAGTTGTCAAAACCAATAAACTTTGCGTTGCTTGTTGTCCTGAATTTACAGAATGAAAGATATACACCGCTAAAGAAGGGATATATAAATCCAATTACAAAGGCAGCAAATGTGGGAAGCACAAATATAAGTGAATATAATTTTCTTTTCGGTTTTCTAAACATAGTATTTGCCTTTCATTTTCTAATAGGGGAACGTTTCCGCTCCCCTGTATTAATAATTTTTAATTATAGTGATAATGGGGTTAACTTACCTTTGCGTATTCTGTTTTCCAGCCATCCACAAAAGCCTTAACAACATCCTCCCATTTTCCTGTACCGGCAGCATATTGGGTAAGTGCTACGCCGACGCCGTCTTTCCAGTTTTCACTTGGCATTGTTGTAAAGTTCCATGACACAGGAGTCTTTCCTGCCTCCGTCATTTCTTTATCAGTTTTTACGAATATATTTGTTGCCTCCTTAGCACTCTTGAAAGGAATTACAAAATTCATTTCATCTGCCATTGCTTTGGTGCCGGTTTCTGATGTTACGCACCACTTCATAAAGTCAAGTGTTGCCTGCTGGTCCTCTTCACTTGAGTTGGCGTTTACAACCCAGTAATTTTCTGAACCTGTGCAAAGTCCCTGATTTTCTTCTCCCTCAACACCAATATAAATTGGCAGCATACCAAGGTCCTCGTCTTTCATACCTGCTTCTGTCAGCACGCCATATTCCCATGAACCATTTTGGAAAAATACGGCTTGTCCCTTAATAAATTCTGTTTCAGAGTCTGTACCTGTCTTGTTTGCAAGGTCGGTTGGTTTTGTTGTAGAATCTGTTATATATAGGTCAAAAATGTTTTTGTAGTTATCAAGGTATGTGCCCTTAATTTCCTTTGTAGAGGTAATGTTTTCATCTTTATACTCATAGTAAACAGGAATATTGGCAAGATGAGTCTTAAATCTCCAGTCGGAAGAGCTGTCCATACCGGTTGATGTAAACGCACCCTTGACGCCGAGAGCCTCTGCATTGGCCTGAATTTCATCAGCCACAGTCTTTAACTTGTCAAAACTGTTAATATCCTCAATTTTCTTAACTGTAGCAAAGTCGGAATCACAATATTTTTGGAGAATAGTCCTGTTGTAAATGATACCATAGGTTTCAATAACATAAGCAATACCCTTTACAACACCGTCTGTATTTTTAAGTGCATAGTCTTTACTTGTGAGTTCATTGTATACATCTGTACCCTCAAGGTCCATACAATCCTCATCCCAGTTAGCAAGACCTATAGGACCGTTTACCTGGAATAAAGTAGGAGCATTGTCCTTGTCCATTTCCGCTGTAAGTGTTTCTTCATAAGTGCCTTCGGCAGCTGTTGTAACCTTGACATTGACGCCGGTTTCCTCTGTATAAGCCTTTGCAAGGTTTTGCCATGCCTTGTCCTGCTCAGGCTTAAAGTTTAGATAGAAAACAGTTCCCTTTTTTTCAGTACCTCCATCTGTACTGCAACCTGCCATACAGGAAACAGCGATAAAACAAGCCATACCGACTGCTGCTATACTTTTGAATATCTTTCTTTTCATAATGTTCACCTTTCTTAATTTATTTTTAAAAGTTCAAAAATTTTCATAAAATTTGGTTATTTGCATATAAAATTCTTTTTGTAATTGTTAATTCGACTTTATATCTATTGAACACCTTTTATTGTTGTGTTAAAATAAGTCTGTTACAAAAAGGATTGATTTTATGAAAAACTTTTCTAATTCTGCTTTTGCAAGTTTTTTTAAATATCTTCCAAAACTGATTACAGCAAATTTTTTGTTTTCCATACCCCTTGCTGTCTTTACAGCAATAGCAATTTTTATTGGCTGGATATGTGGCTTTAACAATATTATTATCTGGTGTTTGGGAATTATTCCTGCTTTTCCATTTTATTCGGGTCTTGTTATGGTGGTAAGAAAATATGCAGTAGAAAAGGATAATGTAAAAATTTTTGATACATTTAAAAAAGCTGTAAAGGAAAACTGGAAACAGTTTCTCTTTCATGGATTAACAACTTATCTTTTAATAGCCTGCACCACCTTTGCCCTGTTATACTATTATTCACTTGCAAAGACAGATACATCTTTCGGAGGCGTTTTTACACTTTATATTCTGTTTAGTATACTTCTAATTATGATGATGCTGTATGTACCTGTTATGTCGGTAACCTATGAGCTTAAAATTAAAAATATCTATAAAAATTCCTTTCTCCTCATATTCGGAAAAATTCTTAGAAATATAATTGCGCTTATTTCAATTTCTATACCTACATTTATTATTATAATTGCTGTTATGCTTACAGACGGTGTATGGTTTGTAATTACAGGAACTTTGGCAATACTTATTTATCCTCTGTTTTACAGTTATATTTCCATTGGAATTATAGCAAAGGGTTTGCAGGACGCCGTTGGTTCTTTTACCCCCGATACAAAAAAGCCCCAACCCGTTGTAATTAATGACCACGAAAGGGATATTGCCAATCATTCCGAAAGCGACTACATTTTTATTAACGGAAAGATGGTAAAAAAGGATAACGCCAAATAGTTATAAAGAAAATTTAAGATAAGGGAGCAAATTATGAGTGGAATTAACTATGAACTAATTAATACAGAAGAACAGATTAAGGAACTATATAACCTTGCAAATATTGTGTGGCACGAATACTTCCCATGCATTATAGGAAAGGAGCAGATTGACTATATGGTGGAAATGTTCTTCTCCCCAAAAGCAGTTGCAAAAAGTATAGAGGAAGGCTACCTGTTTTACTTTGTAAATTTGAATGACAGAATCGGCTTTATCAGCGTACATCCGGAGGAGGAAAGACTTTTCCTCAGCAAGCTGTATCTTACAAATGAAAACAGGGGCAAAGGGTATGCAAGTCATATGATGAACTTTGTAAAAGACCTTGCAAAGGAAAAGGGACTGTCAAAAATATATCTTACAGTTAATAAGCACAATACCCATACAATAGATGTGTATAAACATAAAGGCTTTGTTACCGTAGAAAGCGCACAATTTGACATTGGCAACGGCTACATTATGGACGATTATGTAATGGAACTTACCTTGTAATAAATTTCTCCCAAACACTCTCGTAGTGTATCTGACTTCTTTACAAAATCCGTATAAAATAGTAAAATGGGTATATAAGAATATCTGGGGGCAGTTATGAAAAAATCTCTTGTTATAGCACTGGCAGTTTTACTTTTGCTTTTTACAGGCTGTGGGAATAATATAGACACCTCAAAGACTGAAAAGACTAAAATATCAGATAAAATCTCAAGTATGGAAGTTTTAATAGACAACAATCTTATAAAAATAACTGACAAACTTACCTTTGAGAATTTTAAAAAAATGGGATTTAGACCTGACGAAAGTTATGAGGGTGTCCTTGAAAAAAAACTTTCTCCAAGCAAATCTGCGGACAATATTATAAATGAAAGTTTTAATATAAAAACATCAGACGGAAAACTTGTAGCTCTTTCTGTCGTTAATCTTAACAAGAAAAAAATCTCTGTTAAAGACTGCACTGTATACTTCATTGGCACATATGCAAGCGAAGAATATGACCACTCTTACACTTTGCCAAATAATATTAAATATAACGATAACATAAAAATTATTAAGGAAAGATGGGGCAACCCTGCAGTAGACCTTTCTTCTATGAATGACGGCAAAATGGTTCAGTATATAGAAAAAAACAAATGCACATTTACAGCAAATCTTTCAAAGGAAAATAATATTACATCTTACTCAATTATCCTTGATAACAAATTTATATTTAATCAGTAAAAATGCCACCCAAAAGGGTGGCTTGTTTTATGTAAAAAAGCAGGAACATTTCTGTTCCTGCAATTTTTTATTTTTTCTCTTTATTTTCTTTTTCAGAAACCTTAATGTTTTCAAGTAAAGCGTCAAACTTACTTACATCAAAGGGAAGAACTGAATCATAATCAATCAGACCGAGATTGTCACAACCCGTAAATGCATTAGATGTGTAATAAATATCCTTATTGGGAAGAACCAGCATTTTAAGACCTTTTGCATTCTTAAATCCATTGTCTGCAATACCCACAACAGGACATTTATAGACCTTTTCCTTTTTGCCGTCAGATGTTTTAACCTTGCAGTCAACAGAGGAAACAATCTTTACAACACCGTTGCCCGGAATTTTATCATAACCCGTAACTACTGCCACATATGAGGTATCCTTACTGCTATACATAACACCGTTATATTCTGTGTTGTTTTTAATAATGGTATAGACAATTCCGTCCTCTTTTTCTGTACCTACATTTCCGGAACCAAGCTCACTATCCTTACAAATAGCCTTTGCCTTTTCATAGTTCATAAAGCCTACAGAATTCTTATAGATGTCATAGGATTCCTTTGGAATGTGGAGCTTTACTCCTGCCTTATACTCAGGTTTACCGTCTTTGCCTATGGTAAACTGAATTGGACCGAAAGCCTCCATTCCGGAAATCATAGGAGCCTCTGCTGTGTGGAATATATAATCCTTAATCTCTGCTCCGTAAAATGCTGATGCACTAACGGACTTAACAGATGAAAGGTCAAGTTTATTTAGTTTTTTTACATTACTAAAAGCATTGTCAGCAATAGCAACTGTCTTAGTGTCAACCGTATATGACTTATCGTCATTCTGCACCATATATTTTAGAAGAACCGACTTGTCTGACGAGTAAATTACATCATTATCAGCAACAAATGGAGATGCGTAATCTACCCCATCAACCTTTGTTGTCTTGCTGAACTTAACTTCCTTAATGCTGTCTGTATCAAAGGAGGTAAAATCAACACTGCCTACTGTTGCGGGAACTGTAAGCTCCTCAACGGCGGAACCAATAAATGCATATCCGCCAATAGAAGTTACCAGTGCACCGTTAAGCTTTGTTGGAATTTTAAGATTTTTCTTATTTCCACGATAAGCGGCAATCTTACAAGTGTCCTTGTTGGAATCCAAATAAACTACATCCCATTCATTAACAGGAACAGTTGTTGTAATCTGTGGATTTGTTTCAGACGGAACACTCTGTGTTGTCGGCTGTGTAACAGGTACCGTAGTTTCCGGAATTGGTTTCTTAGAAGTGGAGGGAGCTGTAGTTTCAATCTTAGAAGATGTTGCCGTCTCTCCGTTTTTATCTCCCGATGAAACTATGTGCTTTTTACCGTTGCCGGTTATGACGCCTGCGTCATCTTTTATTTCAGGGGCGTCTGCCTGCTGTACTCTGATTTTTGCTCCCATTGCAAGAAAGCTGTCATCTGTGAATGCAAGTGAAGACAGGTCATAACAGCAGTATTCTACAAGGTAGTAGGAAACACCTCCGCCAACTGTCATACCCAGTTTCTTTGTACTGGTGGAATTGTTAAATGAATTGCCAACTTTATGTATACCGGCGGCAGAATCAGCCTTGTAATTATCAATATATTTTTTCAGCTTATCACCGGAACCGGTATAACCCTTTACTTCCTTTGAAATATCTTTAACATTAAGATAAAAGCTGTCGGCAACTGTATTATTATCAGCGGCAAAATTTTCACAGTCAAAAGCAAAACTCATGTAAGAGTTAAGATTAATGGTACCTGTGTTCTTCACTTCAACAAATCTGTAGCCAACTGTGCCGGCTGCCCAGTTTTTATTGTCGTTAATAGCATTGTTTACAACTACATCATCACCGGAGGTGGAACCTGTTGTAAGGAGTTTGCCGTTTTCATAATAAACATTTACAGTTGCTCCAAAGTCCCCCATACGAATAACGGTGTTGAGATAATCAATCTTGGATGTTAGCCATGAGAAAGTAAACGCTGTGCATAACAACAGAGCCACCAAGCTCACAACGACCGCCGAAATGAAACTTCTCTTATTCAGTTTTGTCCTGAGATTCTCCGTCTTCTTTTCTGACAGATTCTTCAAATTCTCGTGTAACATCATACTGAACCTTTCTTTTGACTAATCTGAATAAAGTGATAAATTCATTGCTAAAAGCAAGTAGAATAATCAACAACACTGCTATCAAACCGTAGGGTGTTATAAAAAAGCTATACAAGACGCCGATAATTGGAACCTTAAAAGCCATTTTTCCAAGTATCTGTCCCTCATAAACAACAGGGTCTGCCTGGGGACTGGCATCGCCTTTGGTAGTAAACAGCCTTTGACCGTCATACTCCTCAATATTTTCAATCCTATGGGTAATAACCTTACCTGCATAGCTCCCCTCAGTACCATTATACGTGATAATGTCACCAATTTCAAGTGTTTTCGCATCAATTTTTTTAGATAATATGACATCACCTACAGAAAGTTCCGGTTCCATACTTCCGGAGCTTACTCTATACACCGAATACCCGAAAATTGTGGTATTTCCCCCACTAATTCTCTGTACAAAAAAGAATATTACTGTAAGCACCATAATACCTAAAAATATAAAGCTAAGCACACTTAATATTTTTCTGATTATTTTCAAATCTTATCTTCCTTATACTTGATATACAAGCAAATTGCCAAGCTGTATATTATTTAGTTGGGTCGTTCCTGGGCTTAAATAAATATACCAGTCAATAACTGCTCCGTCTGTATTAGAAACAGAAACATTTTTAGCTATTGTCACAGAGGTTAAACCTGCTACGTTCTTTTCGGTATTAACCGGAGATGTAGTGCCAATATAGATTCCTGACGGAAAAGAGCTGTTTTCTAAATCAACCGAAACATTTGTCTTTTTGCTTGAACCTGAATTTGTAATAACTGTCCTAAAATAGAGCTTACCTCCGGGTCCAAGTGTAGTGGTAATTGAATTTAGTTTCCCTGTATCAGCAGCACGGCTCAGAGATTCTGTAAAGGTCTTCCCATCATCTATAGAATAGTGTGTTTCTACATTAATGTTTGTGCCTGCATCATTGAGGTCCATTACCCTGTCAAAACCCATACTGTTTGCTGATACTCCGTTTGGTCTGTTAAACCATGAATATGTCATTACCACCAACGACACCAAACAAAGTGATGCAACAAGACATCTGAAAATTATTGACTTTTTATTCATATTGCATCACCTGCTTTTCAATTATTTTAGTGACATATGCCCACTGGTATCAAAACCGTTTGAGGTATATTCAAACTTATTACCAATAGTAATGTCAGTTGTCAAATTCCAATCTGTGTCCGTACTTGGATTAACCCTGTGGAGGACAAAACTGGTGTACCCTGTGGGCTGTATACATACAAACACTTGATTAGTTTTATCAATACATACAAGTCTTGTTACTTTGTCAGCAGCGTCCTTCTTTTTAAAGGTAGCCTTGTAGTAGGGGGAGTCACTTCTAAAACCGTCCAAATTAAATGTAAGGACATTTTCACCCCAGTAACCGCTGCCGGAGTATGTTGCAGGAACCGGTGTAATTGTGAGAGAACCCTCTTGATTTCCTACAGTGCAGTTATAATGCTTATTTGTCACATTACTTTTATAAGCCTCATTATATGTACCCACAAAACCTTCGGCTGTAAAGCACTCTGCATTCAGCTTATACTCACTTGACTGATTAATTGTAGTAACAATTTCAAATACCGAACCCTGAACATAATACACATTATATGTTTTGGCTGAAAGCTGTGTTGTTGTAAGGGTTGTGCTGCCTATTTTAAGACCGTCAAGGTTGGACCAGTTAATTGTTATTTTATATAACTTATCAAACTTGGCAACAACCTCTGTATCTTCCTTAACACTAGTTAAATTATATGGGTTGGAAGTGCTTAGCTGGGTCGTTCCGTCACTTTTAAAATAACCCACAAACTTATAAGAGTTGGCAGTAACTATGCTTGCATTTAGTCTTGGTGTTGAATTATATTTTACCGATACGCCGTCACTGCTGTTTGTATGGCCGTCTACGGTAACGGCGACATCGCCATTCGTAATTTCTTCACCACTTCTCAAATCAACATACTTTATCTTAACCTTTGGGTTATCGGTTATATAAACAGATATAGTCATATCGGAAGTAACCGTAAAAGTATCCGTCCATGCGTCGGGCTTTGCAGTATACGAAATATCGCCGCCGCTAATTCTGCTAATATAATAGCCGTCATTAGGGGTTACAGTAATCGTCTGCCTGGTTCCGTAACGACTCACTTTGCCGTCGCCCTCAACTGTTGCCTTGTCTGTAACTTTCTGACTATTATAGTACACATCAACTGTAACGGTGGGATTATCTGAAATATAGGCTACAATATTAATATCGCTTACTACATCTGTGTATGTCTTTGTCCAAGGCTCTCCGGATACTACATATGAACTTCCTGTACCCGTCATTGAGCTAATATAGTAACCTTCTTTAGGTGTAATTGTTACTGTGGCACTGCCGTTATATGCAAGACTGCCTGCACCGCTGACAGTTGCCATAGACGAGTCTTCTTTGCCGTTATACATTACTGTTACGGTAATGGTTGGATTTGCAGCAAAATGTGCCTTCAGCACAACATTTTCTGCCACATCTAATATGCTTTTTTCCGTAATTCTTTCTTCATCAAGATACCAACCTGTAAATGTATAACCGGGTTTCTTAGGTTCCGGAAGAGGACCATACTCGGATTGGTATTTAACTTGCTTGGAGGGCGGGTCTACAGATACGCCCTCTGCATCAAAAGTAACAGTATATTCATTAGCAACATAACTGCCGTAGAAAATCTTATTACCTGTGGAACCTTTTGGAATAGTTGTTGTAAGCGTTCCTGCCGTAGAACCTAAGTGCCAACCGCTAAATGTATAACCGGTCTTTTCTGCAGGAGTTGGCAGGGTAATTTCACTTGACTCTACATCATAAGTTCGTGGTGTAAGTGTAGTATTTTCTGTGCCGTCAATATAATATCTAATACTATAGGTTATGGGTGTAAATGTAGCTGTAACTACAACATTTGCTGAAGGCATATTAAATGATGCTGTACCTGATGTACCACCGGTAATGGAAGTTGTATTATACTTTAATGATGATAACTGGTAACCGTTATCCGGCTTAATTGTAAGGGTAACCTTTTCCCCTGCCTTTGCCTTTTCCCTATCGGGAGATACAGAACCATGGGTAATAGATTTGTCAATTTCAATGTTATAATCTATGGACGCAGCCTTTGAATACCATACATAAGTGCCGTCAGTATATACAGTAATCATTTCATTTCCTGTAAGACCTGTAATTTTTAGTGCCTTTTTTGTATTGTTAGACAAAGTTGTACCGGTTCTTGATGTGGTAATTGTTGTATCGGCTCCAGTGCTTGAACCACCCTTCTGATTTGTACCGTCATAAAGTCGGAAATAAAGACTGTTTTCACTTTGGTAAAGATTTGCAAGTTTTGTAAAGTAGAAATATCCGTTTTCCTCATCATAAGTCATAGGGTCCTTAGTTAGATTTTCATCTTTCCAATCGTCCCTTACCCATTGACCATGAACATACCATGTTGAGGAGTGTACATTAACGGTATGGGTCGCCTGTATAGAATTATGATTACTTTCAGAAACAACAACCTTAAAGGTATAACTGCCTGTGGAAGTTGGAGTAAATTTAACTGATGCTGTACTGCTTGTAGTTGAAACTGTGGTAGTATCAAAGGAACCTGCTCCACCGCTGGTTTTTGAAAAAGTATATGTTACAGAACCTGTATCATTCTTACCTGTAAGAGTTGCCTTGAGGGTAATCGGTTTATTTTTAAATGCACCAACTGAAGTAAGAGAAACTGACGATGCAACATCAGGAAGAGCGCTCGCAACGGTAATTGTAACGCCGGAAGTAGTCACGGTACCTGTAATTCCGCTATAACCCCTGGCATTGTAGGTAATGGTATCCCTTACCGTATATGTACCTGCCTTGTTAAATTTAATTGTCCTATTAGTATTATTAATGGTGTAGTCAGATGACGAACCGCCTGTAACAGAAAAGCTGTTGCTCTTAATTACATCATATGTTGTATAGTTAATTGAGGGGGTAAAGGTAACTGTTTCTCCCTCTTTAATTGAACTCTTACTAGGTGAAATTGAGTATGTAGTCGGTTTCGGAAGCTGAGTACCCCAAGTGGCTTTTGTGCTACGCTTTTCGAAGGACGAGATATAGTTTTTATCAGTCTGAAGTTCAATATCATCGGTCTGATCATCATTATATTTATTATCAAAGCTGGGATTTGATGTAACACTATTTCGTGTAAGAATAACATGGTCCCAAGTACCGGCTGGTATTATGAAATAGCCTATATTTCCGGAATAGAGATTTCCGTGAGCCGACCATTCGTGTTGATTAGAACTATTAAAGAAGTACGCAAAGTTCTGATTATAATCAGTACCACATGGCCACCACCAAACTGCGTCCATTTTTACAAACAGTACTGCTGTGCCATCTGATGTTACTGAACCGGCTGTGGAGGAGGCAACTACATCAACATTTGCCCCGGAAGAAATCAGCTTTTTAGTTTCCTTGTTGGATACAGATTTAACGCTAATATCTGAAAGCAGAGCCTCTGTATCCTCAATAACAAGGTTTGAGCCAAAACCCTTTGCCGAAGAAGTAATATCAGCGCAAAATGCCATTACCGCTGCAATAATCACTGCAACAGCAACACTCATACACTTTATTAAGTTTTCAGCAGCTGACTTTTTCATAAATAACCTCTTACTCGGAATCCTTTGTATAATCTAAAATTGTGTAATATATTTCTGTTTCTGTTCGTGTTTCTTTATTCCAGCTATATGTATGCTGTTCTTTTGTTCCTGCCTTCTTTAACTTAAACTCAACCCTTTTAACGCCTGCCATATCGCTGATAATGGCGGTTTTCTTAACTTGATTATTACCGTCGTAGAAGTTGTAAAGAGCTGTGTCCTCCTTACCTACTACATTACCATTACTGTCATAGGCTGTGTATGTGCCGGTATTGCAATTAGCCATGAACTGCTCTACGGTGCCGTCATATATATAGATGTAACGGCTGGAGGCCTTGTACCAGTTTGTATCAATTTGGAAATTTACATTTAAATTATTGTTATTTGAAATAAATGTGCTGTCAGAATTATCAGTACCCTCAAGCCAGATAGAAATTTTCACATTAGCCTTTTTGTTACCTGTCAATGTAAATATTGGGTTAGCCTCGCTAAGGCAGGAGGAAAAGGCCTTTGTTGTTACTGTTGTTGTTGCACCTGTCGTACTGGTAACCGGATTATATGTACCGCCCTTTTGTGAAAAAATAGTTGTAGAGGCTGTACCGCTTGCAGGAGTTACCTTAACGGACATTCTAAGTGAATTTGCCACCTTGCTGTCATCGTCGCCATAAACAAATCTAAGGATTTCTTCATCAAAGAAAAACTTAGTTGTTTCAGAACAGGTGGAATTAATATCTAAGTCAAAGGCAATATAGCTTACTGCCTTGTCATTTGCATCCAGCTGTTTATAGCTTGTGCCGGATTTGTGATAAAAAAAGTTTTCTCCGTCTTTTGAAGATAACTGGGAAAGTGTAATTCCGTCAGCCAAATCCGCAAACTTATTAAGGGATATAAAGGATTCGTTACCCTCGTCCTTGCCCACATTGATACTGTGATAATATGTATCATAATTTTCCGGACTATCCTTAATATTGCCCTCGTTCATATGAAGATTCATATTTGTACTTTGGTCAATCCAGCTATAGGTCGTTACAGCTCCCACCGCAACCACAAGAATCAGTGCTATAACGGAAAGGATGGTATTAAATTTTCTTCCTTTTTTAGAAAAAGTCTTGTTTTCTCTATTATCCATTATAGCACCTCCTCTCAAAGATTTTTATAAATTAGGGTAAACGCTGTTATTTGAGTTTGAAACATTAATCTTAGGTCTATAAGTCTGGGCTCCTGTAGTATCTGTTTCCATGGCATATGTACCGAATTTATATAGGCTATTATCATGATATGATACAGTATTAAAGGAACCGTCAAGGATCATATCCTCCGTACTCCAAAAATCTTTTTTTTCATTATAGTTATAGCTTGAACACTTAGTATATTCAGCATAACCGTCAATGTCAGCATAGTACAGCATTCCATGATCTGAGCTCATACCTGTTGAAATCATTTTATAGCCCGGGTAGGCATCCGTAATCCTTTCCCCATTGCCGTACCAAGCATAGCAATGCAACTTTCCGGCAGGACCTTCATCATAATAATCTTCAAGATATAACCTCATAGTGTCAAAAGAATCAATCTTAAACAGGTTTTTACTTGAAGTGTAGGTATGATTTACAGACCAGTTAAGTCGTTTTGTAACATCTGTATGATTTGTCCAGCTGGTGCTGGAGGTTGAGTCGCTTCCGCATTTTACTCTGTAGAAAGAAACCTTTGCCCCGCTTTCCGGAACAACTACAGCATAATACCCGTTGGCACTGCTCCACCTTGACATTACGCACCACTTATCACCAGTGTTTGCAGAGTTCTCAAAATATGCAGCATAATAAATATCTGTTTTGTCATCGTAATCATAGTTGCGGTTAAGATAAATTATGTCCTTACCCCAATAACTTGTGGCACTTGAACCCGTATCCGCAAAGTATGGGGTTGTTGACAGCTTTGACTGCCAACCGCTGCCAAAGGATGTAACAGCACTGGCCGTGCTGTAGGTTGCCAGCTTGTATGAAACAATACCCGCATCTTGGACGGTAATACCTGATGTTTTAACCAGTGCATTTGCCCTAAATAATCTGTCCGCAACATTAAAAGGATACATTCTGTACCTAAGTGTTGTATTAATCTTACTGCCCTCGTATGTATAGGAAAGTTTCATATTCATATACGGAATATATTTGTTATTGGCAGGAGCTCCGTCGTTGTAATATGCAAACTTACCAAACTCGTCTTTATAATTGTAGGAATACTGGTCGAACATCTTTACTTCCTTAAAGTCGCTGTCAGTAAATTCGCCCCATAGACCCGCCTGATAATTGTTCACATCTACAGGATATTTAAACTGTTCGCTGTGTTCCACCTTGGTATCTTCACCATAGTTACCTAAAATATTGTATGTTCGGCTTATACCCTCTTTTTTCTCCTCATCTGTTCCGTTATAGTTGAGTTCCTCTGCGCCCGGTATGGTCAACGGACCCCAATAGTCCCAACTACTGGTTGAAGATGTTGTTGAGTATCGCCTTATATAAACTTCTGTAAAACCTTGAGGAATTGTAGCTGACCATGTTTTCCCGTCCTCATCCAGTTTTAGAGCATAATAATCAAGCTCCGAAAGAGGAGTTTCAAGACTATAGTCTGTTGCGTCAATTACAAAGAGGTTTGCACCTTTTGAACTGTCGTCACCGTCTTTAAGCCAGTTCGATACAGTTCTGTCTACAACCTTAATTTCGTTTGTATAGTCCATTTTAGTTGTAAGGATAACTGATACATCAATGTCCTGCCGGTTTACTATATCTTTAGTAAAATCTCCGCTGGCACCCTCCAGCCATATAGAAAGTGTAATCTTTTTTGTTTCTCCGCTTTTAATCGTAAAGAGGGGATGTTTCTCTGTTCCGCTTGAATAGGTATATGCATTAAGTGCATTTGAGGTTTGGGTTCCCAGTGTAGCAACTCCCGTTGTATCGTTAATTGATGCAACGGCAGAAGTTACAGATGTGTCCGTATAACCCTTTGGAACAGTATTGCTAAAGACTACCGGGTCAACACCTTTATCATGGCTGTCAATAGACATTCTCACATACTG
>CANROX010000021.1 GCA_947632335.1 uncultured Clostridia bacterium | reverse complement strand
ATTGTATCTAAACTGAAAATGAGCCCGGTGCAATACCGAACTCATTCTCTTGCAATTTAATATTTACTTTTGTCTAAACTTTGGGGTTCACTTCATTTTTGCGGGGGTTTTTTACTATTTCATACAAAAAAAGAAAAATGCAGGAAGAAAAATTTTACTTGCATTTTTTGCCCTTAGGTATTAGAATTAAAGGGAATACAAGTTGGAAAAATTTTTTATTATGAAAGGTTATCAGTATGTTTTATTCAGAAATGACAAAAGAACAGCTCTTTAATGAAAGGGCTAAACTGGAAGAGGAATATAAGGGTTATAAGGAATTAGGCTTATCACTTAATATGGCAAGGGGCAAGCCGGGTAAGGAGCAGTTAGACCTATCAAAAGGTCTTCTTGATGTAGTTAATTCCGAAAGTGATTGCACTACAGATTCGGGTATAGACTGTCTAAACTATGGTTTTATGGACGGCATTCCCGATATAAAACCTATTTTTGCAGGAATGTTACAGGTTAAGCCGGAAATGGTTATGGTAGGGGGAAATGCATCTCTAAATATGATGTTTGATACTGTTTCCGCTTTTATGTATAAGTCTCCGGTAGAGGGAGAAAAGCCTTGGCAGGAAGTAAAAAACAGAAAGTTCCTTTGTCCTTCACCGGGTTACGACAGGCACTTTGGTATTACGGAATATTTCGGCTTTGAGATGATTCCTGTAGATATGACAGACAGCGGTCCCAATATGGATATGGTTGAAAAGCTGGTTTCTGAAGACGATTCAATAAAAGGAATTTGGTGTGTTCCAAAGTACAGCAATCCTCAGGGTATTACCTACAGTGCGGAAACTGTCAAGAGGTTTGCGTCATTAAAGCCTAAGGCAAAGGATTTTAGAATTTTTTGGGACGACGCCTATTGTCTTCACGATGTAACAGATACCCCCGACACACTTATAAGTCTTTGGGACGAATGTGAAAAGACGGGAAATGTAGATATGCCCCTGTTTTTCTGTTCAACATCAAAAATTACATTTCCGGGCAGCGGTGTTGCTGCTATGGCAGGCTCGGAAAGTAATATGAAAATGCTCAAGACAAAGTATAACTATCAGACAATAAGCTATGACAAGCTGAATATGCTCCGCCATTTAAAATATTTCGGAGATTTTGAGGGTCTTAAAAATCATATGCTCAAGCACAGGGAAGTTCTAAAACCTAAATTTAATGAAGTAATTACACAGCTCAATGAAAAGATTAAGGATACCGGCATTGCAAAATGGAATAATCCAAACGGTGGATACTTTGTATCCGTTGATGTTATGGAGGGCACAGCAAAGAGAGTAGTACAGCTTTGCAAAGATGCAGGCGTCGAGCTTACAGGCGCCGGTGCAACATATCCCTATGGCAAAGACCCAAGGGACAGTAATATCAGAATTGCACCCTCATTTCCTCCTGTTTCAGAACTTAAAAGCGCTATGGATATATTCTGTGTGGCAACAAAACTGGCTGCCGCTGAAAAACTGCTTGACAGGAAATAATGGTTAAAAAAAATTAATGTAACATTTCTATTAACAAATATTTACAATGGTTTAATTTGTTTTATCTGATTGCACAAATTATAGTTCCTATTTTGGTGTATATTACAAATTTTTATTTTAAAATTATGAAAAATCTGATTATTCCATTGACTTTTTAACCAAAAAACCTTATAATTTACTCTGTTATGTTCTTAATTGAATATGGCAGAGTTTTTTTGTCGTATTAAATTATATGAATAATATAATATTGGAGGAAAAGGCATGAAAAGAATTCCAAAGCCTATATTCTTCATTGTTGCTATTCTGATACTTGCTTTCAGCTATACAGCAATCTTTGGTGTGTCATATTACACAGGTGATGTAAAGCACACAGTACTAAAGGGTATCAGTGACATCAGATGGGGAATAGACATCCAGGGTGGTGTCGAAGCAACATTTGTTCCGGCAGACAATGTGGATGCCACAGATGAAGAGCTTGAATCAGCAAAGGCAATTATTGAGACCCGTATGATTTCAAGCGGTATTACAGATTATGAACTTTATACCGACAGCGGTACAGACAGCATTATTGTTCGTTTCCCTTGGAAAGAGGGGGAAACAGATTATGATGATTCCAAGGCCCTTGAAGAAATAAGTTCTACTGCAAAACTTACATTCAGACCCGGTAATACATACAAGTCTACAGAAATAGGTTCAAACGGAGAGCCTGTTTATAAAACTCCGGACGGCGAAACAAAAGAAGAGCTTATGGATGGTTCATATGTTAAGAAAGCCTCTGTTGGCCCGAGCCAGGAGGAAGCAGGTAAGTATGTTGTAAACCTTGAATTTAACGACCAGGGCGCCCAGAAGTTTGCAGAAATCACTAAAAAGTATGTAAAAAAAGTTGTTTCCATATGGATGGACGATGAGATGCTTTCCGCTCCCACCATTGATGAAGAAATCACAGGCGGTAAGGCACAGATTTCCGGAAACTTTGATGTTGATTCAGCAACTGTACTTGCCAATCAAATTCAGGGTGGTGCGCTCCCCTTTGAGCTTGAAACAAAGTCACACGGTGTAATTTCTCCCACACTTGGTGAAAATTCACTTACAGCTATGGCTTATGCCGGTGTTATTGCGCTTATTATTATTTCAATCTTTATGATTTTAATTTACCGTTTGCCCGGTGTTATTACAGTTATTGCACTTCTTGGTCAGGTTGGACTTTCTATTGCCTCAATTTCAAGATACTTTACTGTATTTAATTCCTTTACAATGACTCTTCCGGGTATTGCGGGTATTATTCTTTCCATTGGTATGGGTGTTGACGCCAATATCATTACAGCGGAAAGAATTAAGGAAGAATTTTCTTCCGGTAAGACCCTTGACGGTGCTATCGACAGAGGTACTAAAAACTCACTTTCAGCCATTATAGACGGTAATATGACAGTTATAATTGTTTCTATTATTCTTCTCTTGGTGTTCGGTAGTGCTAATATCCTTTCATTTATGTTCGGTGCTTCCACAACAGGTACAATTTACGCATTTGGTTATACCCTCTTAATGGGCGTTATTTCCAACTTTATTATGGGCGTATTTTTCTCAAGAGTAATGCTCAAGAGCCTTGTTGGATGTAAGCCGGTAAGACGCAAATGGTTATTTGGAGGTGGCAAGAATAATGGATAATAAAGTTCTTCGTTTTACAAAAGCCAGTAAAATATTCTTCGGCATCTCCCTGTCTATTGTATTAATAGGTATAATTTGCAACATTTTCTTTGGCACACAGCTTGACATTCAGTTCAGGGGCGGTTCCTATATTTCCTATTCATATGTTGGTGAAATTCAGAAAAACGCACTTGATGATGTTATTCAGGATAATACAGAAATGCAGGTAACAACTTCTGTCAGCTCCGATATGCTTTCAAATTCAAAGAATAAGGAAGCATATACTGTAAAGGTACAGTTTGCCGGCAGTAAGGCAATCTCGTCACATGACCAGGATACACTTACAAAAGCTTTGCAAAAGGCTTATCCCGACGCCAAGTTTAAGGTTCAGGAGGCCTCCGCTATTGAAAGTACAATGGGCTTTAAGTTCCTTATGAAGTGTCTTGCCGCGGTTGCTATTGCCTGTATCCTAATGGTTATATATGTTACAATCCGTTTCCGTCGTATTGGCGGTCTCTCCGCCGGTGTTATGGCTCTTGTAGCCCTATTCCACGATGTGGCCATGATTTACTTTATGTATATAATCTTCCAGATGTCCATTGACTCCAACTTTATTGCCGTTGTTCTTATGATTCTCGGTTATTCACTTAACGATACAATCGTTATTTATGACCGTGTTCGTGAGGAAAGACGAAAGATGGGTTCAAAGACAGATATAGGCTATGTGTTTGACTACAGTGCAACAAGAGTTCTGAAGAGAACAATCTTTACATCAGTTACAACGCTTATTGCTATCGGAACAGTATTAGTTATTTCTATTATATTTAACATTGATTCAGTTACCAGCTTTGCTCTTCCAATGATGATTGGTGTTATATCCGGTTGTTACAGCTCTGTATGTATTGCAGGTCCTCTTTGGGTTATCTGGCAGAGACACAAGGCAAAGAAAAACTAAAAATTCAAAAGGGCGGTTTTCCGCCCTTATTTCATTAGTATAATAATTTATAAACAGTTTGCAATTATTTGAGGTAAAAAGTATGAAAAGGTTTTTATCACTAATATTTATAGTAACTATTATTTTTTCCCTTACAGCCTGTACTAAGGTAGAAAGAACTCACAGAATTTCTGTTGTTGCAACAATCTTTCCATATTACGATTTTGCAAAAAATGTGGCCGGGGACTATGCAGATGTAGAAATGCTCCTTCCCGCCGGTTCTGATGTTCACTCCTTTGAGCCTACAGCGGAGGATATTAAGAAAATTCAGAACTGCGATTTATTCATTTACAACGGTGGAGAGAGCGACGCATGGGTCGATACTATTTTAGAGTCAATAGATAAAGGCAACGGCCCTGTTTGTATGAAAATGATGACATATATCAAGGGCCTTAAGGAGCAGGACGAAAATCATAATTTCGGGGACGAATATGATGAGCATATTTGGACAAGTCCCAGAAACGCCTCAAATCTCTTAGGTATGGTTGAGAGCAATTTGCAAAGGCTTGACCCTGCTAACACAAGTCACTATGAAGAAAATTGTAAAAAATATGCTGCTGAAATATATTCTATAAGTCAGACTATAGAGCAGAATATTAAAAGTGCAAAAAAGAGCAGGATTATTGTGGGGGACAGGTTTCCTCTTATCTACTTTGTAAATCAGTATGATTTACGCTGGGATTGTGCATTTCCGGGTTGCAGTACAGAAACAGAGCCAAGTCTTGCCCGAATGTCTGAACTTGAAAATAAACTTAAAATGGGCCAATATAGGGCGGTTATAAAACTTGCTAACTCCGGAAACAATGTTGCCGATACTTTAGCGGAAGATACGGGAGTTAAGGTTGTCACTTTCTATGACTGCGAAAATGTTACTCAGGAGGAAATTGACCACGGCGCAACCTATGCAACACTAATGGTGAAAAATGCCTATGCCATCAAGGAGGCTCTCTCTTAATGTCATTGATTGAAATTAAGAATGTTACAATGGGCTATGAGGGTGTTCCTGTACTTAAAAATCTTTCTTTCGTTGTAAATAAAGGTGATTACCTATGTATAGTCGGTGAAAACGGCAGTGGTAAGTCAACCCTTATGAAAGGAATATTGGGACTTAATGCTCCAATAGATGGGGAAATCGTTTATAACAATCTGGATAAAAGTGAGATTGGTTACCTGCCTCAAAAGAAAATGATACAAAAGGATTTTCCTGCCTCTGTAATGGAAGTTGTACTTTCAGGCTGCGTCAAGAGAAAGTTTCATATTTTTCATAACAGGTATGATAGGGAGATTGCCGAAAAAAACATTTCTATTGTAAAGATGTCTAACCATAAAAAAAGATCCTTTAGCGACCTTTCCGGCGGTCAGCAGCAAAGGGTTTTGCTGGCAAGGGCCCTTTGTGCAACAGAAAAGGTTATAGTCCTTGACGAGCCTGTCACGGGACTTGACCCTATTGCAACGGCAGATATGTATTCCCTTATTAAGGAAATCAACAGAAAGGGTATTACTGTTATTATGGTTACTCACGATATTAACAGCGCGGTGAGAAATGCAAGTCATATTCTCCATATTTCAGATACTGCTTTCTATGGAACGGCACATCAGTATATTCACAGCGAAGTGGGGAACAAGTTTCTCCTTACAGAATGTCCCTGTGATGTGTGCTCACATTTGCCGAAAAGGAGAGGGGATAATGTTTGATATTTTCTCATACGGCTTTGTGACAAGGGCCATAATTGTAGGTGCTTTAGTTTCCCTGTGCGCTTCCCTGATTGGAACTGTTCTTGTTCTAAAAAGGTATTCGATGATTGGCGATGGGCTTAGTCATGTGGGCTTTGGTGCAATTACTATTGGTGCGGCGGCAAATTTGACGCCAATATACTTTGCCTTGCCAATGGTGATTATCTCTGCCTTTATATTACTTAAAATATCTTCAAACAGCAAAATAAGCGGTGACTCAGCAATAGCAATTATCAGTTCATCAGCCCTTGCAATAGGTATTACCGTATGTTCCATTACAGGAATGAACAGCGACCTTAACAGCTACCTTTTCGGTTCAATAATTGCAATAGGCAGGACTGACGCCGTCTTTGCCATTGTTCTTTCTGTTGTAATTATATCTACATTCTTTATTTTTTATAATAAAATTTTTGCTGTAACATTTGATGAGGATTTTGCAAGGGCAACCGGAACAAAGGCTAATATTTACAATATGGTAATTGCCCTGCTTACAGCACTTACGGTTGTTATAGGTATGCGTATTATGGGAACACTTCTTATTTCCGCCCTTATAATTTTTCCGTCCCTTACATCAATGAGGATATTTAAAAACTTTCGTGGTGTAATTATAAGCTCTGTTGCAGTTTCTCTTGTGTGTTTTTTTATAGGAATGTTTATTTCCTTTGGTTTTAACACGCCGGCAGGTGCCACAGTTGTACTTACTAATCTGCTGATGTTTATTTTGTTTTCTATTATTTCAAAAATTTTAAAAAGATAAAAATTTGAGCTATATTTCTTCTTTTGAAATATAGCTCATTTTTATTAAAAAATATTTTCACCTATCGGTCTTTCACTTGTATAAAGACTTGTCAGCTGTTTTTTTATTCTGTCATTTACTGAAAGGAAATCATCTTTGCTTTCCTTATCAGTATAGTCAGGAAGTTCGGAAATATCTTTACTAAGTTCGTCCATAACTGTATGCTCCAAAATATAGTTCAGCCTTTTTTCCCTTGTGTTCCAGTCGTTTTTCATTTCCCTTGAAACCTCGTTGGCCTTTTCATATTCTCCATTCTCTACAAATGTTCTTGTCTGGTCTATTTTATAGAGAAAATTATCGTAACAGTTTTTTACCGAGAAATATTCAAAAAAACATACCCCAAGTGCAAGAATTACCAGCACTAATGCGTACCAAAGTCTTTTCAATCCATATTCCTCCTTATAATGCTGTACTCCTTTTCTCTGTTTGCTGTCATAATAAAAACTTCATCAATGGAGATATTCTCTTTTTCCAGTACTGAATTTACCCATTCCTTTGTAAGGTTAATAAGCTGCAGGGAATTTGAAAGGTATCTTGAATCGTTGATTACAACAGTTTCAATACCTTTGTCGGGGATTTTTATTCCCATATCTTCAGCAGAGGGCGACCTTTTTTCCGGCTTTTCAAGCACGCTTACATCTCCGTTGGTTTCCACAATGCAGTACTGAACATCCTCAAGGGAGAAAATACCCTGTTGTCTTAGCTGCACACATAAATCTTCAGTAGTCATTCTCAACCGTTTTAACTGATTTTGGAGAATTTCTCCGTCACGAATAACCATTTCCGGCGAACCGCAAACCACCTTTCTGAATTTACCGCTTTTCAGCATAATAACTGAAAAAACTATTTCCAGAGAAATAAGTATCAGTATGGGTACTATGCCGGAAAGCAGGGGCTGGCTGGTGTTTTGCATTGGCATAACTGCAATATCCGATATGAGCAGGGTTATGACAAGTTCACTGTTTTGCATTTCCGACAGCTGTCTTTTTCCCATAATCCGCAGTGCAATAAGGATAAAGATATAGAGTATTACGGTTCTGATAATTGAAATAAACATAATATCACCACTAATATCATTTCAAAATTATCCATAATAATACATTACTCTTACAATAATTTTACAAATAAAAGTAAAGGAATAATTAAGATAAAATATTCCAAGATAATATTGGTGATTTAATGTTTAAGGATTTAGAAAGTAATATTGAATATTTAAAGAATTTAACCAATAATTCTGCTGATTTCACTGTTCGTAAGTTATTTCTTAGGGGTGGAACTCCTGCCTGTATTTTTACAATAGAAGGTATGGTAAACAAGGAGGGGCTTACTCTCTCCATAGCAGACCCCCTTACTACCGTATTGGTGCCGGAGAATTGCAACAAATATGAATATATACGGGATAATGTTTTGACTTCCAGCGAAATTATAGAGGCAGAAAACTTTCAACAGGTTATGGATTTTTCAATGTCCGGCTTTGCAATTATTGCCATTGACGGCTATGACAAAATGCTTGTTGTTGGTATTCAGGGATTTTCTTTCAGAGGCGTTAGTGAGCCTTCCTCTGAAATGGTATTCAGGGGAAGTAAAGAGGGATTTACAGAACCTCTCAGAATTAATATGACTTTAATACGCCGAAGAATAAAAAATCCCGATTTGGTTTTCAAGACTATGACCTTAGGAGATTTGTCCAGAACACAGGTTTGTCTTTGCTACATTAAAACTGCTGTATCCAATAAAATTTTAAAGGAGTTAATAAGACGGCTAAAGTCCGTTGAGCTTGATACAGTCCTTGCCTCCGGTTATTTGGTATCATATTTGGGGGATACAAACCACAACACTCTCCTTTCAACAGTGGGGGTTACAGAAAGACCCGATACTCTCTGCGGAAAAATTACCGAGGGAAGAATAGGTCTGCTTGTTGACGGTACCCCCTCGGCAATAATTGTACCCCACCTTTTTATAGAGAATTTTCAAAGCTTTGACGACTATTCCAACAGACCCTATTTTGCCTCATTTATACGAATTTTAAAATACATTTCATTTTTGTTTGCCCTGTATTTGCCGGGACTGTTTGTGGCCATAACCAACTTTCACCCGGAAACATTGCCAAGAAATCTCCTTGCGCATATTGCAGATTCCCTGCAGGACACGCCCTTTCCTTTAATGCTGGAGCTGTTACTGGTGTCATTTATGTACGAGGTTATGCGTGAGGCAGGCCTTCGTCTGCCAAAGGCGTTGGGGCACGCAGTAAGTATAGCGGGAGCTTTGGTAATCGGTGAAACCGGTGTATCGGCAGGGCTTATTTGTGCCACAACCCTGATAATAGTGGCTTTTTCAGCAATATGCTCCTATGTTGTGCCGGAGCTTTACGGCACAATAACGGTAATGAAATTTCTCATTATACTTGCGGGAGGAATTTTTGGTTTTATAGGAATAGTACTTGTTTCCCTCATAGGGATTGTAGGCGCGTCCTCTCTAAAGAGCTTTGGTGTGCCATTCCTTTCTCCTATTGCACCAATATCAAAGGGAGTTATTACCGACAATTTTATCCGTTCCGATTGGCACAGACTATCAAAGCATAAAATTAAAGTTCAGAATATGACAGGAGTTGAAAGTGATTTTGAAGAATAAAATAAGTCCTTTACAGTTTGCATCTCTCCTCAGCCTTTCATCTCTTGGTTTTGTTACAATGTTTAATGATACAATTACCTGTTTTTCAATGGTAATATCAGTGCTTGTATCATTTCTCTTATTAGTGCCAATACTTTTTATTTCTTACAAAGAAAATATAAAGGTACCGGGAATTTTTAGGGCAGCAGCCTGTATATTTGCAGTACTTGCATCAGTAGTTATAGTAAACAAGTTTTCAGTATTTTTCAGCACACTTGTAAATACAACAACTCCAAAGTATTTTATTTCCGGTATACTGCTATTATCAGCACTTTACCCTGCAGCAAAGGGCATAGAGTCAATTTCCAGAGGAGGAATTATAGCAGGCGCATTTGTACTGTTATCCCTTATACTTGTGTTTGCAGTACTGCCATATTGGGATATATCAGCCTTTTCAGATAACGATAAATCCTTTAATATAACAGACGGAACAGAAATTCTTTTGTGTTTTTCGCCAATGATACTATCATTATTCTTTAATAGAAATATTACTAAAGGCAGGGTAAGGTCAATAATTTTTCCCTTTATAATAAGCAGTTTTATAATATGCGCAGTAATGTGTTTTGTAAAATTACTTGATATCTCCGAATATATTTATCCATTCTACACCCTGTCGGAGCTTTCATGTAAAATGATTCCAATGGGATTTTCGGGATTATTTATTGCATTTTCTTTGGTATGCGTTTTCTTTACTTTAATGTATTTTTCACTTTCCGTTAAAAGCATAACAAACTGTCATACAAGGTTTATGTCTATTGTGTTTATTACTGTGGTGTATGTGGTTTCCGTTGTCACCCTTTACAATAATGACCTTTATAATATTATCCTTAATAAATACTTTCTGCTTGTTCTGTATCTTATTATTACCCTTATAATACCAATAGCAGTTGTAGTAAAGGAGAAGAAAAATGTCAAAAAGAAAAAGTAATAAAACTCCTGCTGTTCTATTTTTAATTACAGTAATAGTCATATTATTTACACTGACAGGTTGCAGCGGTTATGAAATCAGTACAAAACTGGTATCTGACGCCATAGTTATTACGCCGGAAAAATTACGGCTTGTAACTGACGCCGGCGACAAGCCAAAAACCTATGAGGTGGACTATGTAAAGTTAAATACTTCACTAAAGGATATAAAGAATAAATATGACCTTAATCCGTTTTTGTCCCACAGCAAAGAAATAATTATTTCTGCAGATGTAACTGTAAAGCAGCTTGCAAGCCTTATACAGGATTTGAAAGAAAACAATCAGATACCGCCGGACGCCAAAGTATCACTTGCAGAAAAGGAGGCCCTTGATATGCTGGAAAACGGTGATGTTACCACAGAAGAAATACACACGATTATAAAAAACAGCGGTATATGCGATGAAAGAATATGCAGTTACAACAGTTATCTTACAGGGGATAAATTTACAATGTTATATGAAAATGGGGGAGAACTGAAGATAAAACAAATTACAATTTAGAAATATTGTATAAAATATATAAATAAAATTTTACGATAATATATTTATAATTCTAAATCAGTATTTAAATTTCTTTCAAAATATAGTATAATGAACAATGTATATTTATAAGTATTTGTTTTTATAGAGAAAATGAAAGGATATTAATTATGGCTGCTGATTTTAAAGTTTCTTTAGATAAAATTATAAAAGAATTATCTCTGGAAGAGGTATATATGCCTGTTTCCCCTGATAGTATTATGATTACCTCGGCAGATATCGACCGTCCGGGTCTGGAGCTTACAGGATACCTTGACTTTTTTGATAAAAGACGAATTATGATTTTGGGCTACACGGAATACAGCTATCTCAATAAATTTGGTGCGGAACAGCAAAACCATGTATTGAGCAGAATTTTCAGTATGGGTCCTCCTGCCGTTATTATTACAAGGGATATGCGTGCTTCAAATCCTCTTTTAATTGCGGCGGAGGAATGTAATATTCCAATTCTCAGAAGTTCTGAAACAACCAGTGAATTATCTGCAAACCTAATTTCATATCTTAATAATAAGCTGGCTCCGAGAATTACCAGACATGGAGTTCTTGTGGAGGTGTACGGTGAGGGCTGTCTTATTACAGGTGACAGCGGTGTAGGTAAAAGTGAAACGGCTATTGAACTTATTAAGCGAGGACATCGTCTTGTTGCTGATGACGCTGTAGAAATTCGCCGTACCTCAAAGAAAACCCTTGTAGGTACTTCTCCGGAAAATATCAGACATTTTATTGAACTTCGTGGTATTGGTATAATCAACGCCAGAAGAATTTTCGGTATGGGTGCTATTAAGCAAAGCGAAAAGATTGATATGGTCATTAATATGGAGCTTTGGGACCCTAACAGGGCATATGACAGAATGGGCCTTGACAGCGAATATACTGAAATTCTGGGTGTTAAGGTACCTGTTACCACAATTCCCGTTCGCCCCGGCAGAAACCTTTCAATGATTATTGAAGTTGCCGCTATGAATAACAGACAGAAGAAGATGGGCTATAATGCAGCCTTGGAGCTTCTTGAAAACTTAGGCATGAGCGTAGGCGAAGAGGAAGTTCAGACAATCAAGGTTGATACGGGACTTGGAGAGTAATATGACAAAATTTATTGATTTTCTGAGGAATAACAATATTGAGTTCATCTGTGACGAGCCTATGAAACACCACACTACTTTTAAAATTGGCGGAAACGCTCAGGCGTTTGTTACAGTAAAGGATATTGCAGAGTTAAGGTCTGTAATAAAATATGTAAATGAAAATAGAATTCCCCTTTTTATCCTGGGCAAGGGAAGTAATTTGCTTGTATCAGACGAAGGCATCAAGGGGGCAGTAATAAGCCTTGGGGGAAACTTTATGGATATAAGGGTTATTGACGGTACAAAAATTTATGCCGGCGGCGGAGCCTCCCTTATGAAAATGTGCAAGGTTGCCCTTATGAACAATCTTTCAGGTCTTGAATTTGCTTATGGAATCCCCGGCTCTGTGGGCGGGGCGGTATTTATGAACGCAGGGGCATACGGCGGAGAAATGAAAGATTGCCTTATTTCCGCCGACTATGTTACACCTGAGGGGGAAGAAGGTACATTTACCTTGGAGGAAATGGCTCTTGGCTACAGGACATCGGTTTTTAAAACCAACAATTATATCATTACAGGGTGTACCGTGAGCCTTGAAAGGGCTGAGAATTCTGCAATTAAGGAAAAGATGACCGAACTGCTCTCTCGTCGCAGGGATAAGCAGCCAATAGATTATCCATCTGCCGGCAGTACCTTCAAAAGACCTGAGGGTGCATTTGCCGGAACTCTGATTGAGTCCTGCGGACTGAAAGGATATTCTGTAGGAGGGGCACAGGTCAGTAAAAAGCATGCAGGCTTTGTAATTAATACCGGCGGCGCCACAGCCAAAGATGTGAACACCCTTATTAAGAATGTTCAGGAAAAGGTAAAGAAGGAAACAGGATATTTTCTTGAAACGGAGGTAATAAGACTGTAATGGAATTAATAGTTATTTCAGGTATGTCAGGTGCAGGCAAATCCACAGCTTTAAGGGCTATGGAGGATTTAGGATACTACTGCGTGGACAATATGCCGCCAATGCTTTTAGGCACATTCTATGATTTGTGTCAGAACTCAAAAAACGAAAAGATGAAAAAGTGTGCGGTGGGTATTGACATAAGGAGTACAGACACCTTTGAAGACTTATACAAGGAAATCAGACCCATTACACAGCAGGGGAAGAAATTTAAAATTCTTTTTCTGGACGCAAAGATAGAAACACTTATTACCAGGTATAAGGAAACCAGAAGAACACATCCTCTTGCTGATATGGCGGAAAATCGCTCTGTAGAAAGAGCTGTAGAGCTGGAAAGACATTGTCTTGAAAGCATTAAGCTCCATGCGGATTATTCCATTGATACAACTTTAATGTCGATGAAACAGCTTAAAGAAAGAGTGTTTAATCTATTTTCGGAAAATCCCACAGGAACTATGAAAGTTGTGTGTATGTCCTTTGGATTTAAGTACGGAATACCCCTTGAGGCTGATGTAATTTTTGATGCAAGATGTTTGCCGAATCCCTACTATGTCCCTCAACTTAAAAATCTGACAGGTATGGATAAGGTTGTCCGAGATTATGTTATGAAAGAAGAAATCAGCAAAGAGTTTCTTAATAAAATTCTTAATCTTCTTGACTTTTCACTTCCTCTGTATAAAAAAGAGGGAAAAAGCGAGCTTGTTATTGCAATAGGCTGCACAGGAGGTAAACACCGCTCTGTAACTATTGCAAGTCACATTAATTATCATCTTCACGATTTAGGTTATCCCACAACAATTTCCCATAGAGATATTACAAAACAGTAGGGCAGGAGATATATATGTCTTTCTCCTTTGATACAAAGCAGGAGCTTTCGGGAGTACCCCTAATAACCGATAGAATTAAATTTGCACAGTGCTACGGACTTCTCCTGTTTTCAAAGCGGTTTACATATAACGAGATAGTTTTTACAACTGAAAATAAATATATAAATGAAAATTTAAAGAATATTCTTACACAACTGTATTGTCCTATAATGGAGTCAATTTCAAGCCTTAAAATACGCAGCTCCCAAAATCAGCTTATAACTACAAGGCTTATAAGCCCTGAAGATTGCAACAGGATTTTTTCAAGCTTTGGCTATAGTAAAAGTGATGTATCACTGAGGCTTAACAGGGCAAATATTACCGACGAAACGGAGCTTTCTGCATTTTTAAGGGGAGTTTTTATGTCCTGCGGAAGTGTTACAAATCCGGAAAGGGCATATCACCTTGAATTTAAAGTGCCATTTAGAAATCTTGCAAATGATTTGCTTACACTGTTGTGTGAGATTGAACCCTGCAATTTAAAACCAAAGTCTGTTACAAGACAGGGTTATTTTATTGTTTATTTTAAGGATTCCGAACAGATTGCGGATTTTCTCACCTTTATAGGAGCGCCAAACAGTTCAATGTCAATAATGGGGACAAAGGCCCTTAAACAGGTGAGAAATATTGCAACTCGCAGGGTGAACTCTGAACTCCATAATATTAAAAAAACGGCAGATGCGTCTGCAAAACAGATAAATGCAATAAAAAAACTGATGAAAAGTGATGCTTATAAAGCACTTTCACCGGAGCTTAAAGAAATGGCACAGCTAAGGCTTGAAAATCCCGATTTATCGTTGAGGGATTTGGGAAAGCTCACCAGCGACAAAATAAGCCGAAGCGGTGTAAATCACCGCCTGAAAAAGCTCATGTCATATATTGAATAAGAGGTGTAAAATGAATAAAGAACTTACAATAGAGGAGCTTAACGAGAAACTAAAAACTCTTCTCAATAAACTGGAAGATAAGTCCACCCCACTAGACCAGGCTTTGGAAATATATAAAGAGGCGGCTCTTACATTGGAGGAGTGTTATAAGTCCCTTGATAAGGCAAAGGGGCAGCTCCTTGATGTTAATGAGGAGATTGAAAAAATCAGAGCAGGCCGTGGTGAATTATAATGGATTATCTGAAAATTATAGAAGATGAACTTAAAACATATTTCCCCCGGGGAAAAGAAAGAAACAGCCTTATAGAAAAATGTCTTATAGACTCAATGGAGTATTCCCTTGAAGCAGGGGGAAAGAGAATAAGACCAACCCTTGTTATTCTGTTTTCTAAGGCTTTTGGCGGTAGTGTAAATGCCGCGCTTCCCTTTGCCTGCGGTATAGAGATGATACATACCTACAGCCTTATACATGACGATTTGCCCTGTATGGATGATGATGATTTACGAAGGGGAAAGCCCTCAAACCACAAGGTATTCGGTGAAGATATAGCACTGCTTGCAGGCGACGCCCTGCTGACAAACGCCTTTTCCGCTATGCTTTCCGAAAAGGCGGTTTCCCTTGTAGGTGCTGATAAGGCGGCAAGGTGTGCAAAAATTATGGCGGACTATGCAGGTATGTACGGAATGATAGGAGGACAGGTAATTGACCTCCTTTCCGAGCATAAATCGGTTTCAGTAGATGTGCTAAAGGATATGCACCTTAAAAAGACCGGAGCGCTCATTAAATCAGCCTGTGCTATGGGTGCAGTAGTCGGCGGTGCAAGTGAAGAAGAAATTGCCCATGCTGTTTCATACGGTGAAAATTTAGGCCTTGCCTTTCAGATTATGGACGATATTCTGGATGTTACAAGCACTGAAAAAGAGTTGGGTAAGCCCATCGGAAGCGATAAGGAAAATGAAAAATCTACATTTGTAAAACTTCTGGGTCTTGATAAATGCAGAAGTCTTGTAAATGAATATACAGATAAGGCTATAAAGGCTCTTGACTGTCTAAGGGGTGACACCAAGGAGCTTAAAGATATAGCTGTAAAAATGTCAGAAAGAAAGAACTGATTTTCAGTTCAGAGTAAGGAAATGTCAGAATATAATATTCTATCTCACATAAACAGTCCTGAGGATTTACGCAAACTTCCAAAGGAACAGCTTAATGATTTGTGTGAGGAAATTCGTCATAAATTAATAGAAGTTGTATCTGTCAACGGAGGACACCTGGCCCCAAACCTTGGTGTTGTGGAGCTGACTGTTTCATTGCATAGGTCATTCAGAGCCCCCTACGACAGTATTGTATGGGATGTGGGACACCAAGCCTATACCCATAAAATGCTGACAGGCAGATTTAATCAGATTGATACAATCCGTACCAAGGGAGGACTTTCCGGATTTCCGAAACGGAATGAAAGCAAGTATGATGACTTTAACACAGGACACAGCAGTACTTCAATTTCCGCCGCCTTTGGTATATCGGAGGCAAAGCGCATCAAGGGGGACAAGAGCCACACAGTGGCTGTCATAGGCGACGGTGCATTTACCGGAGGTATGGCATTTGAGGCACTGAACCATGCAGGAAGATACGCTAAAAAACTTATTGTTGTTCTTAACGACAACAAAATGTCAATCAGTAAAAATGTAGGTGCTTTTGCAAAGCATCTTACAAGGGTCAGGGTTAATCCCTGGTATCTCCGTTTCAGCAATAAACTTGAAAGGGTCTTTCTTAAAATCCCGTTTCTGGGAAAATTACTTGTAAAGCTGATTGAAAAATCAAAGGGAAAAATTAAAGCCTTTGCATATAGAAACACTATTTTTGATAACTTCGGTTTTACCTATTTCGGTCCGGTGGACGGTCACAATATAGATGAAATGAATAAAACCTTTGAGGCTGCAAAAAAGGTGAGCGGACCGGTTCTTGTTCATGTAGTTACAAAAAAAGGCAAGGGTTATGAATATGCAGAAAAAGACCCTAAAACCTTTCACGGTATAAATAAATTTAATATTCAAACAGGGGAAAGCCCTCAGGGAAAGGAAAGTTTTTCTTCTGTTTTTGGGGAATATATGTGTAATGTAGCCTCAAAGGACAGGAGAATATGCGCCCTTACAGCGGCTATGACACCGGGAGTGGGACTGGATAGATTTTGCAAAGAATATAGGGACAGATTTTATGATGTTGGTATTGCAGAACAGCACGCCGTTACATTTGCGGCAGGTCTTTCTGCAAAGGGAATGGTTCCCGTATTTGCTGTATACAGCACTTTTTTACAAAGAGCCTACGACCAACTTCTCCACGATATAGCTATGCAGAAACTTCACACAGTTATTGCCATTGACAGGGCAGGTATTGTGGGTGATGACGGCGAAACTCACCAGGGTGTGTTTGATGTTTCAATGCTTAATTCAATGCCCAACACAACAATATATTCACCCTGTTATTTTGACGGACTTAGAAAATGTCTGAACGAGGCGGTTTATCACACAGAGAGCCTTGTTTCGGTAAGATATCCAAGGGGTTCAGAACTCTACAGGCCTGATGATTACACAGAGGCTAATGTGGATTTTGACTTTTATGGAGATTTAGACAGTGATATTCTTGTAGTTACCTATGGCAGACTTTTCTCAAACTGCTGTGAGGCAAGAAACATACTGAACAAAAGGGGCAAAAGGGTTTGTATTCTGAAACTTAACAGAATTAAACCTATTCCAAAAGAGGCAATAGAAACTTCTCTAAATTACAAAAAAATATATTTCTTTGAAGAGGGTATGCTCAACGGCAGTATTGCCTATAGCTTTTTATCCCTAATAAGCAAATTGGGTTATGCAGGAGAAGTTAAGATTAGAGCTATTGACGATAAATTTGTTACTCATCAGAGCGTTGAACAGGCCCTTGAAGAACTGGGACTTGACAGTCAGAGCATAGCGGATAGTATTGTATAAACAAGGTATGTTATGAAAAAAAGATTAGATGTATTAGTATATGAAAAAGGCTTTTGTGATTCCAGAGAAAAGGCCAAGGCAATTATAATGTCGGGTCAGGTCTATGTGGATAATCAAAAGGCTGATAAATGCGGTTCACAGTACGATGAAAACGCAAAAATAGAGGTCCGAGGCTCAACCCTCAAATATGTTTCAAGGGGAGGACTGAAGTTAGAGAAAGCTATATCTGCCTTTAACCTTGACCTTAATGGAAAAATCACAATGGACATAGGTGCCTCCACAGGGGGGTTCACAGATTGTATGCTCCAAAACGGAGCCTCAAAGGTTTACTCTATTGATGTGGGATATGGTCAGTTAGCCTGGAAACTTCGTTCCGATGATAGGGTTGTAAATTTAGAAAGGACTAATTTCCGCAATATAAAGAGAGAAGAAGTCCCCGATGTAATTGACTTTTTCTCTATAGATGTTTCCTTTATATCCCTTAAACTCCTTTTGCCTGTTGCAAGAAATCTCCTTGCAGATAAGGGTCAGGCAGTATGCCTGATTAAACCTCAGTTTGAGGCAGGCAGGGAGAATGTAGGCAAAAAAGGTGTAGTTAGGGACCCTAAGGTTCACGAAAATGTTGTGAAAGATATAAGGTCTTTTTGCCTTGAAAACGGATACTCCGTTCTTAATTTGGATTTTTCTCCTATTAAGGGGCCAGAGGGGAATATTGAGTATCTAATACATATTGAAAAAAGCGATAATCCGGTTCTTTTGACGGATATAGAACCGAAAGACCTTGTAGACCTATCCCACCAGACTCTTTCTAATTGAGGTATGAAATGAAAATTGCACTAAAAGTGAATTTAGAGAAAGACCATGCAGTAAAGTATGCAAAAGATATAATACTCCTCCTTACTGAAAAGGGGGGAGAAATCCTTATGAAATGGGACGCAAAAAATGAATTTTCAGAATTTTCGTCCATTAAGTATTATAACCATGATGACGACCTGTTTGCTGCAAGTGACGCCGCAATAACCGTTGGCGGTGACGGTACAATTATCCACAATGCCCGCCATGCTGCGGAAAACGGAGTACCCATTGTAGGTGTGAATGCGGGACGACTCGGCTTTGCCGCAGAGCTTGAACCTACAGAGATTGATTTGCTCCTGAAAATTCTGGACAGGGACTACAAAATAAATAAAAGAATGGTTCTTGATGTTTCAGTGGAGAGTCCAGGAGGAACAAAATCCTTTTCCTGCATTAATGACGCAGTTATTTCAAGGGGGCAGCTCTCAAGAATTATTGATATGTCCCTATGTGTAAACGGCGAAAGGACAACGCACTATAGGGCGGACGGACTTATTTTTTCCACACCTACAGGCAGTACGGCATATTCCCTTTCGGCGGGGGGACCTGTTGTTGAACCATGTATGAATTGTGTAGTTTTAACTCCCATTTGTCCACATTCCCTTACAGCAAGAACGCTGATTTTTAATGAGGATTCCGTTCTTTCGGTGGTTTCGGAAAGCTACGCAGAACACGAGAAAAGCTACCTTACCATTGACGGCCAGATAGTTATCCCCCTTTCTGTTCAGGATAAGGTCATAATTAAAAAGTCAAAATATGTCCTTGATATGATTTCCTTTAAAAACCGTAATTTTTACAGACAGGTCAGCGAAAAGCTGAAGGAGCGTGATGAATAATGAAATCTCAAAGACATCAGGCTATTCTTGAACTGGTTAGTAATTATTCCATAAATACACAGGAAGAGCTTCTTTTAAGGCTTAACAAGGCAGGATATAATGTGACCCAAGCCACAATCTCACGGGATATAAAGGAGCTTAGAATACTGAAAACCCTTGGTGCAGACGGAAAGTACCGATACAGTGCAGGGGGAAGAAACTCAAACGATAAAGTAACAGGCTTTGAAAATTTGTTTTCTTCTTCAGCCTCTAAGGTTGATGTTTCAGAAAATATTGTGGTGGTAAGGACTATGAGCGGTATGGCACAGGCGGTTTGTGCTTCCCTTGATAACCTGGAACTTGAGGATATTGTAGGTACAATAGCCGGTGACGATACTATTTTTATAGTGGCAGGAAGTAAAGAGAAGGCAGAAAATCTGCAAATGAGATTTAACAAATTACTTTAAGGAGAAGTTATGCTCAGTACCCTATATATTGAGAATATAGCAGTTATTGAAAAAACAAATATAGATTTTACACAGGGGCTTAATGTTCTTACCGGTGAAACAGGGGCAGGCAAAAGTATTATTATAGATTCTATCAATGCAGTAACCGGCCACCGTACAAGTAAGGAAATTATCCGTACAGGCAAAGATTCTGCCTATGTTTCAGCCACTTTTACGAATGTTAGTGAAGAAATTATAAAAAAGGCAGAAAGTCTTGGTTTTAGTGCAGAGGATAACACTCTGATTTTCAGCAGAGAGCTTTCTCTCAGCGGCAGAAATACCTGCCGTATAAACAACAGACCTGCCACAGTTTCCACCCTTAGGGAACTGGGAATTAACCTTATTAATATTCACGGTCAGCATGAGAGTCTTGAACTTATGCAGGCAGATTCCCATATATCTTACATAGATAACTATGGTGGAATTTCAGATTTAAAGGAAGATTATTATAATTCTTATAAAGAATTAATAAAGCTAAAAAAAATATTGGATTCAAAGGGCGGCGACCAGAACAAACGCCTTTATGAAATTGACTTACTTACCTTTCAAATAGAAGAAATTTTAAATGCAGGTCTTAATGTAGGAGAAGAAGAGGAGCTTGCAGAGGAAAAAAAGGTTCTTCAAAACAGCGAAAAGATAAGGGGATTTTTAGATAAGGCAAAGGCAAATCTTTCCGGACTTGGCGGATATGATTCAGCCTGTCAGCTTGTTGATGAGGCAAGCACCAATCTTATAAAGGCATCAAACTACTATGGTGAGGCGGAAAATCTCTCAAACAGGCTTAGCGATTTATCCTACACTTTGCAGGATATTTCTTTGGAAATTAACAACCTGTTGGATAATCTTGAATTTAATCCCTCAAGACTGGAGGAAATTGAACTTCGTCTTGATGAAATATATAAACTTAAACGCAAATACGGAAACAGCATAGAAGAGATTTTAGAATTTAAAGACAATGCAGAGGAAAGACTAAAGGAACTTGTGAACTATGATAAGAATATGGCACAGACAAAGGAAAGGTATGATATTCTTCTTGCAGAAACTTATGAAAAATCAGTCAGACTAACTGATGCCAGAAAAAAAGCAGGGCAGGAATTTAGCCACAAGGTACAGGAAGAAATGAAATTTCTGGATATGCCAAATGTAAGGATTTTTGTAAGTATTGATGAAACTCCTCTTTCGAGTACAGGTAAGGACAAATTGGAAATTCTTATTTCCGCAAATCCGGGAGAAACGCCAAAACCCGTTTCAAAAATAGCCTCCGGAGGCGAGCTTTCAAGAATGATGCTGGCAATTAAAACCGTCCTTTCAAAATGTGATACAGTTGATACACTTATTTTTGACGAGGTGGATACGGGAATATCCGGCAAGGCATCAAGAAAGGTTGGTCTAAAACTTAAAGAGGTTTCAGAAAAAAGACAGGTAATATGCGTAACACACCAGGTACAGATTGCTTCCCTTGGGGAAAGCCATCACCTTATCTGTAAAAATATTATAGGTGACAGAACCTTTACCGATGTAAAAACTCTGGACAGAGACGGGAGAATTCAAGAACTTGCCCGCATAATGGGCGGAATAGAAATAACGGAGAACACAAAGAAATTAGCAGAAGAAATGCTTGATAATTGAGGTATGTATGAAGGTATGGTCAGTTAAAAAATTAGATAAACAACTGGCAGGCAGCATCAAGGGGGAATATGGACTTCCCAACTTGCTGGCAACGCTTTTTGCAGTGCGGGGAATTACTACAAAAGAGCAAATTGAAGAATATTTCAGTAATAAGTATATTTTTTCAGACCCCTTTCTTATGAAGGATATGAATAGGGCAGTGGAAAGGATTACCTTTGCCGTTGAAAATGGGGAGAAAATTTGTGTTTACGGCGACTACGACGCCGACGGTGTTACAAGCACAGCCCTGCTGTATAGTTATCTTAGGGACAGCCTTTCTGCTGATGTGGATTTCTACATTCCCTCCAGAATGGAAGAGGGATATGGAATGAATAAAAGGGCAGTTGACAGGATTAACAGCCTTGGTACAAAACTTATAATTACAGTTGATAACGGAATTTCCGCCGGGGAAGAGATTGCCTATGCCAAAAGTTTAGGTATTGATACCGTTGTAACTGACCACCATATGCCGTCAGGCGCTTTGCCTCCGGCAGTTGCAGTGATTGACGCCCACAGACAGGACGATAAAAGTCCCTTTAAGGATTTTTCCGGAGTTGGAGTAGCATTTAAACTGGTAATGGCAATAGAGGGGGAATATGCAGACATTGACAGTTTACTTGAAAATTTCAGCGATATAACAGCAATAGGTACAATCGGGGATATTGTTCCCCTGAAAGGTGAAAACAGAACTCTTGCAAAGGCGGGTATAGCTCATATTCAGAACAGCGACAGAATGGGAATTAACGCTATGAAAGAGAAATCCGGAGTTCTTGAAAGGGAAATCACGTCTTCGACAGTATCCTTCTCCCTTGTTCCAAGAATAAATGCCTGCGGCAGGATTGCACATTCTGCAAAAAGCGTAGAACTTCTTCTTACCGAGGATAAATTTAATGCAGAAACTTTAGCAGGGGAGCTTGAGGAAAATAACAACAAGAGAAAAGTTTTGGAGCAGGAAATACTTAAAGATATTGACGCTATTATTCATAACCGCCCTAATATTGTAAATGATAAAATCATTGTAATTGCAGGGCAGGGCTGGCATCAGGGCGTAATAGGCATTGTTGCTGCAAGAATAAAGGAGATTTACGATAAACCGGTTATTATAATAGGAGTAGACGAAAACGGTACTGCACGGGGAAGTGGCAGAAGTGTAGAGGGCTTTTCCCTTTGTGACGCAGTATTTGCATGCAGTGAATATCTTACCCGTTACGGCGGACACCCTATGGCTGTAGGTTTAGGACTTAAAAAAGATAATATAGATAAATTCCGTAAGGCGATAAATATGTATTGCAGAAATATTACAATGCCGTATAACAAGGTGGAAATAGACTGCAAACTAAATCCGGCACATCTCAGTTTAGATTTGCTTGACAGCCTTAGCTGCCTTGAACCATATGGCGAGGCAAATCCCGTACCCCTGTTTGGTATATATAATATGGAGATAACGGAAATCCAGTTTGTCGGCAACGGAAAACATCTCCGTATGACCCTCAGGAGAAACAACAGTTATATAACAGCTATGTATTTTAATATGTCGGCGCAGGATTGTTTTTACCGTGTAGGCGATTTGGTAGACTTGGCTGTAACTCTGGACAGAAATGTTTATAACGGACAAGAAAGTCTTAGTATATTTATTAAAAACATAAAGTATTCGGAAAGTAAAAATTCTGATTTGATTGATAATTTAAGAATTTTCGATAAGTTTGCAGTCAGGCAGTCTCTTACAAAAAAAGAGGCGGAGGAAATTCTTCCTGCAAGGGAGGATTTTGCCGTTGTGTATAGTTTTCTCAAAAGAAATAATGGTTTTCATTATGGCGAATACGCGCTTATTAATCGACTTAAATATAAAATTAATGCAGGCAAGCTCAAGGTGATACTTTACGCTATGAAGGAACTGGGACTGATAAACTGGAACCAGGGACTTTCTACAAGTTACATAGAAATTAAGAACAGCGGTAAAGTTAATCTTGAAAATTCCATGTTTATAAAAAAGTTAAAGGAGGTGCAGTAAATTGAGAGAATATTATGATAATTATAGGGATTATATTGACCTTGTTGAACTTATCAACGACAGTGATAACGATTTTGACCTGGTCAAAATTAATAAGGCATATAATCTTGCGTCCAAGGCCCACGGGGACCAAAAGAGAGTATCAGGTGTTCCCTATATACTGCACCCAACATCAGTTGCCTGTATTCTTGTGGAAATGGGTATGGATACGGATTCCGTTGTAGCGGCATTGCTTCATGATGTTGTAGAGGATACAGACACTTCCCTTGAATACATTATAAAGAACTTTGGTCATACTATTGCAGACTTGATTGACGGCGTTACAAAGCTTTCTAAAATTTCCTATTCAAACAGGGAAGAAAGACAAGCGGAAAACCTTAGAAAAATGCTTATTGCTATGAGCAATGATATTAGGGTTATTATTGTAAAGCTGGCGGACAGACTTCATAATATGCGTACTATTGATGTTATGAAACCCCAGAAACAGCGTGACAAAGCTCTGGAAAATATGGAGGTATATGCGCCTATTGCCCATCGACTTGGTATGAAGGCAATGAAAGAACAGCTTGAAGATATTTCCATAAGAATTCTTGACCCTGTAGGATACGAGGAAATCGAGAATGAGTTACTCCTGAAAAAAGATGAGCGTGACCGTTTTATCTCCAAAATCAGAAATGAAATTATAGACAGGGTAGGTGACTCTGTTAAAAAGATATATGTAGTCGGCAGGGTGAAATCTATAAACTCCATTTACCGCAAAACATTTATGAGGGGTAAAACTGTAGACCAGATTTATGATGTTTTTGCACTCCGTGTGATTGTAAATTCTGTAATGGACTGTTACAATGTACTTGGGGTAGTGCATGATATTTATCAGCCAATTCCAAACCGATTTAAGGACTATATAAGTACTCCTAAAAAAAATATGTACCAGTCCCTCCATACTACAGTTATAGGCAAAGAGGGCGTCCCCTTTGAAATTCAGATAAGAACTTGGGAAATGCACTACACGGCTGAATACGGTATTGCCGCCCATTGGAAGTACAAGCTGGGACTTTCTCCGGACAAGAATAATAAGGTTGTTCTCCAGGAGAGAATAGAGTCCCTTAGAAGAACAATAGAAAATCAAATTCAGACGGAAGATGCAACAGACCTTATTAAAAGCATTAAAAACGACCTTGACCAGGACGAGGTATTTGTATTCACGCCAAAGGGCGACCTTGTAAATCTTCCCAATGGGTCAACTGTAATTGACCTTGCATACAGTATCCATACAGAGGTAGGTAACAGAATGATTGGGGCAAAGGCCGACAGAAGAATTGTTCCAATCGACTATAAACTGAAAAACGGAGAGATTATAGAAATCCTGACCCAAAAGGAGGGTACAGGTCCTAAGCGTGACTGGCTGAAAATTGTTAAGACTTCAGAGGCAAGGACAAAAATCCGTCAGTGGTTTAAGCGTGAAAGACGAGATGAAAACATTGTTGAGGGTAAGTCAGCCCTTGATTCCGAGCTTAAAAAATCCGGAATTTATTTTAATGAACAGGACGCAAAGGACATTCTTTCAAAGTTTATCCAGAAACAGCATTGTAATACTATAGAAGACTTTTATGCTGCCATTGGGTACGGCGGTATTCAGCTTTGGAAAATTCTTCCCAGAATTAAGGAAGAATATCAGAAAAAGTATGAAAAAAAGGTTGTAGAATTTGTCCCACCTAAGGAACACCCAAAACATCATAAAACTGCCTCATCAGGTGTTGAAATTGAGGGTATGGACGATTGCCTTATTAAGTTTTCAAAGTGTTGTAATCCTCTTCCCGGCGATGATATTATAGGCTTTATTACCAGGGGATACGGTGTGTCAATCCATAAAAAAGGTTGTCCCAATGTTCCCGGAGACCTGTCACAGGCGAGCGAGCCGGAGCGGTGGGTAAGGGCAAAATGGATAGGTGATATTAAGGATAATTTCCAGAGTACTCTTGAAATTGTTGCCACAGACAGAACAGGCCTTTTGGCTGATGTTACAATTCAGCTTTCGCAAATGCACATATTTATTCGTAACCTGACTTCCAGAGAGGCAAAGGATAACTGCGCAGTTGTTACGGCAACCATTGATACAAATGGCATTGACCATTTAAAAGGTATTATGACCCACCTTGGAAATATCAACGGCATAATTTCAGTTAAGCGAATTTAATAAATTAAACAAGGGAGGGAAACCTCCCTTAAAACTTGGATAAAAGGAATAGTGTTATGAGGGCAGTATTACAGAGGGTAACCTCTGCAAATGTAGAAATTAACGGAAGTATAAAGGGAAAATGCGGACAGGGTTTCCTTGTTCTCCTTGGAATTAAGCAGGGGGATACGGAAAAGGAGGCAGATTTTCTTGCCGGAAAAATAGCCAACCTAAGAGTTTTTTCTGATGAGAATGATAAGATGAACCTGTCGTTACTGGATATTAAGGGGCAGGCACTTGTAATATCCAACTTTACACTTTATGCAGATTGCAGTCATGGAAGAAGACCGAACTTCCTGAATGCAGAAAAGCCGGACAAGGCAAATACTTTATACGAATATTTTTGTAGAAAGTTATTTGAACAGGGCGTTTCTATTGAAAAGGGAGAATTTGGCGCAGATATGAAAGTATCTCTTCTTAATGACGGACCTGTAACAATTATCCTTGATACAGAGGAGATAATGAAATGACAAATATAAAAACTTTCCACACAGGTATGATAGAAACAAACACATACCTTATTACAGATGAAAAAACAAAGGAAATGGCTATAGTTGACCCTGCGTCATACCAGCAGAGTATTGTGGATGAAATTGAAAAAAACGGAGGAAAACTAAGCCTGATTCTTCTTACCCACGGTCACTATGACCACATTGGCGGGGTGGCAGATTTTAAAAAGAAATTTCCCAAGGCGGAAATTTATATATGTGAAAAGGATAAAATCTGTCTTACAGATGATAATTATAACCTTAGTTCAAAGATGTTTAACAGGAAGTTTCCCCACTTTTCTGCAAATCTTATTAAAGAGGGGGAAACTCTAAGATTAGGGGAAACAGTAATTAAATTTATAGAAACACCGGGACATACCACAGGCAGCGGTTGTTTTATTTTTGATAATATAATTATTTCCGGGGATACCCTGTTTTTGGAAAGCTGCGGAAGAACGGACTTTCCCAATAGCTCAACTAAAGATATTATTCGCAGCCTTGTAAGACTTTCACAGATTGAGGGAGAGTATAGGGTGTACCCCGGTCATGGACCGGCAACAGAGCTTTCCCACGAAAAGAAATATAATCCCTATATGAACATAAGCTATGAAGATATTTATTAAAAATCATAAATTTCACTATGAAATAGAGAATATTACAAGGCTTTTCTTTCCCTACGAAAAGCTGGTAGTGGAAAAGGAGAATTTTTCTCCCCTGAAAATTCCCTATATTTTTACAGAGGTTGGTAAAAACATTTCTGTAAATATAAACTTTAAGGATTATAAAAATTCCCTAAGTGCAGAAAAAACCTTTGACGAAAAAGAGAACGAGAATATTATTTGCAGTCTTCTTTTCAGACTTCTTACAGAGTACACAGGAATAACAATGCCTTGGGGAATGATTACAGGAGTAAGACCTGTAAAATATTTTAGAAGTGTTGCGGAAAAAAAGGGTACTGAATTTGCAGAGGATTATTTTAGAAAGTTCTACTTTGTAACAGAGGAAAAAATAAATCTTGCAAAGAAAACAGAGGTTTATGAGAAAGATATAATTAATTCTTCAAAAGAAAATTCTTTTTCATTGTATGTTTCAATACCCTTTTGCCCCTCAAGGTGCAGTTATTGCAGTTTTGTGTCACAGTCTACCCAAAGGACAAAACATCTTATAGAGCCATATGTTGATTTGCTTTGCAGGGAAATTGAATACACGGGTAAAATTGCAAGGGAGAACAATCTAAACCTTGAAACCGTTTATATCGGCGGAGGTACTCCCACAACTTTGACTTCGGAGCAGTTGAAAAAAATGATTTCTGCAATAAACTCTTCCTTTGATTTAAGCCATTGCAGGGAGTTTACTGTAGAGGCAGGCAGACCCGACACTATTACACAGGAAAAACTCGACGCACTAAAAAGCGGTGGAGTAACAAGGGTAAGCATAAACCCACAGACTTTAAATAACGAAATACTAAAGGAAATTGGAAGAAAGCATACGGCAGAGGATACAATGCGTGCATTTGATATGGCAAAGAAAATGCACTTTAAAACGCTTAACTCCGACCTTATTGCAGGTCTCCCCACAGAAACTACTGACAGCTTTAAGAAAACTCTTGATACAATAATTTCCCTTGGAACAGAGAATATCACGGTACATACCCTTTCAATCAAAAGAAGTGCCGATTATACGGAGCAGGGTGTTACTACAGACAGGGAAGACGCATATAGAACAGGAGAAATGCTCCGCTATGCCCAGGAAAAGCTTACAGAAGAGGGATATATTCCCTATTATCTATACCGTCAAAGCAGAATGGTGGGTAACTTTGAAAATGTGGGCTGGTCAAAGTTGGGACATCAGGGACTTTATAATGTGTTTATTATGGACGAAACCCATTCAATTCTGTCCTGCGGTGCAGGGGCAGTTACAAAGTTAAAAAATCCACATAACGGCAATATTCAACGCATTTTTAATTATAAATTTCCATATGAATATATTGATAACTTTGATGAAATTATAAGCCGTAAGAATAAAGCAGACAAATTTTTCAAAGAATTATAATTATATAGGTTGAATATTTATATTGTAAGTGATATAATTAACTAAAATCTTAACAAAGGAGATTTTCAAGATGGGAATTTTAGATGATGTAATGGTTAATATGAAGTCAGCGGCGTCCACCGTTTCTAAAAGAACAGGAGAAATTGTTGATTATTCAAAGTTAAAATTTACTGCCTCCGGTCTTTCCAGTGAAATTCGCAGAAAATACCAAACACTTGGTGAGGAGGTTTATGCCTGCACAAAGATTGGTACAGAGGATAGTAAGTCTATAGAACTTTTAATTGAAGAAATAGATGCACTTAAAGAACAGCTCCAGGCAACAAATGAACTTATTATGGCAGCAAAGAACAAAATTCTTTGCCCCGTTTGTAAGGCTGAACTGGACAAGGACAGTATTTTCTGCAACAAGTGCGGAAACAAAATCGAAAAGGATTTTACTTCCACTGACGAGCAGTCGGATGAAGATGTAGTTGTTGAAGACCCCTTTAAGGAAGTTGTTGTAATGAGCGACTCCGATGATGGCATAGACTCAGAGACACAGGATTAAACTGTAAAAATAATATGGAAAAGGCGGTAATTCCGCCTTTTTTGTCTGTAAAGGTGATTTGTTTTGGGTAAATCAAAAACTGAAGAAAAAACAATAAAAAGCCAGACCTTTGTCAAAGGTGCAATGATAATGTCCCTTGCCCTTGTTATAGTAAAAATTTGCGGAATGATATACAAGGTAGCCCTTACAAGGGTTTACGGTATTTTCGGAGATGAACTTGCAGAGTTTGGCATAGGACTGTTTAATAATGCCTACGAAATATATGTACCTCTCTTTACAATCGCCACGGCGGGTCTGCCTATTGCAGTTTCCCGTATGATTTCTGAGAGCAACGCCAAACGGCGGTATAAGGATATTCTGTGTATACATAATGTTTCAGTTCCCTTCTTTGTAATAATGGGCATAATCTGCACATTGCTTATGTTTGCGGGTAGTTTCTATTACATAAAACTTATTGATTCCCCATACGCAATTTATTCAATGCTTGCCCTTTGTCCAACTATTTTCTTTGGCTGTCTTGTATCCATATACAGGGGATACTTTGAGGGTATGCGGAATATGACCCCTACCTCTGTTTCGGAAATTATAGAGGGCGCCTCAAAACTTATTTTTGGACTTTCAATTTCATACCTTATTATGCATTTTGGTCTAAACAGCTATGAGGCAACAGGTACAGTTTTCGGAATGGAATTTGCAAGTGAAAAAACAGCTATCTATACCTTAGTGGGACTTTCAGTTTCCGGCGCTGTAATGGGTATAGTTATTGGTTCGGTCCTTTCCTTCCTCTATCTTATGATTAAATATAAGAGAATGAACGGCGGTATTACCAAAGAGCAAATACTGTCCTCTGTGGACGCCCGTTCCAAAAACGAAACATTCCGCCAACTGATTAAAACGGCAATTCCAATAGGACTTGGCGCCCTTGTTATGAATATAAGTGGTACTATTGACGGCGCAATAATTCAGAATATTCTCGCAGAAATGTCCCATAGTCACGGAAGTGAACTTTCAAAAATTTATCCAATGTATACAGAGGCCGTAAGGGATTCAACCATTCAGACAAAGCTCTGGGGTTGTTACGGCTCTGCACTTACACTTATGCAGCTTGTAACCGTTATTACCCAGGCATTCGGTACAACAGCAATGCCAATGGTAACAAATGCCTATACAAAGGGAGATAAAAAAGACTTAGGTATCGCAATAAATAGGGTGCTGAAAATAACCTGTCTTGCAACATTTCCCTGCGGTATAGGTCTTGCTGTTCTCGCCAAACCTATAATGCAGATTGTCTACGGCGGTAATGTTGCCGTTGTTGGCGGAGAATGTCTTGAAATTATGGGCATAGCTGTTCTCTTTATGGCAGGCATAACTCCCATATGTTCAATGCTCCAGGGTGTGGGAAAGGTCAACACCCCTGTCAAATTGTATACACTTGCGGTTATTATAAAAATAATTATGAATTATCTCCTTGTTTCAAATGTGGGTATTAATATTAAAGGTGCGGCAACAGGCACACTTGTGGGTTTCCTTGCCGCCTGTGTAATTGCTATGTATGTTCTTGTTAAGTCAACGGGAATACGCCCTCAATTTGTTAATGCAATGATTAAGCCCCTTATAGCCTCAATCATTTGCGGTGCAGTTGCATTTGGTTCATTTATTTTTACAAATAATTATATGAATGTTTATCTTGCAACCTTTATTTCCATAGCACTGGCAGGAATTGCTTACTTGATTTCCATAATATTACTGCGTGTGTTTGATGAAAATGACACCGCAGTACT
>CANROX010000020.1 GCA_947632335.1 uncultured Clostridia bacterium | reverse complement strand
ATGAGCCCGGTACAATACCGAACTCATTCTCTTGCAATTTAATATTTACTTTTGTCTAATCTTTGGGGGTCACTTCACATATTGTGTGGTGTTTTTGTTTACAATAATTTTATTTGCATTACCTATTTTAATATGTTATTATTTATTTAACAAAATCAAGGGGAATGGTATTATGACCGGGAAAATATTATCAATAACACTTTCGCTAATTATGGCATTATCTATAATAACTCTGTGTGGCTGTGACGGGGAAAAGAAAAGTACAACCCCTACACCCCCTACTACTACTTCTGTTCAGCAACATCCCTTTTATACGGAAATTGAAAACGCTATTAAAATTATTGCCAAGGCTGATAAAACAAATGCCCTGGAGGACGAACTTAAAAAATATCCCGAATACTTTATTAACAGCGACGCAGGTTATGGCGGGTTAAAGGAATTTAAAAAGTGCATTAAGGAAAACTTTTATTCCTGTGACACGGAATATGCCATTTATGATATTCAAGATGTGACAGAAACCTATAAAAAAAGCATTGAAAAAGAATTAAAAAATGATTTTCAGGCGGATATTGAAATTCAGTCCGTGGCAAAGGTCGAGGACGCATACAGGTATTATAATTATGATGACAATATGCATGTTGATGATTCAAGCCTTGTACCCACTACGGAATACTTTATTAAGTTTGATAACACATGGTACTACGGCTGGGGCTTAACCCTTAACTCGGAAGTACAGGAAATTGAACAGTAAAATAAAAGGCGTCCACTAGGGACGCCTTTTGATTTTAATATGGAAATCTAACTTAGCATAAGATAAATTTTCTTTCCCCAAAAAACACCTAATATACAGCCAAATACGCTTAATGCCACATATATTCCGCAAAACAGGTAGGATTTGTCTCTTAGCAAATCATATGCCTCTAAGGAAAAAGTTGAAAATGTTGTAAATCCGCCGCACACACCTGTTTTCCAGAAAAGCGTCTTATTAAGAGATGTATCCTGGTTTTCATTTACCGTTCCAACGATAAAGCCTATTAGTACAGCGCCTAACAGATTGGTTAAAAGGGTCAGCCAAGGAAATTCGGTTTTAATTGGTATTAGGCTTATTGCATACCTTCCCATAGCACCTATTGCTCCCCCAAGGGCAACAAATAAAAAGCTCATTTATATCTCCTTTCAAAAAATTATATTTGCATTTGTTAAAGTGAAAAAATTATGTGTTTCAAAGTGTAATGACTGCCGAGCTATATGTGTTTAATCTACTTTACATATGGAAACGAGTTATATTGTGCACAAATTCAATTTTTTGTATATTCCAAAAGTAATTAGAATACTTCTTTTCCCGTTATTTTGCAATAGCAATCCCTGTATAGAGTTGATGTTTTTTTTCTAATATTTTCCGGTAATTCAGGTGCCGGAGTTACACCATTTAAGCCTTTTTTAATTAGCCAGTCTCGTACAAACTGTTTGTCATATGACTTTGGTGATTTGCCGATTTTCCAGTCGTCTAATGACCAAAATCTGCTGGAATCCGGCGTAAAAATTTCATCTCCAAGTGTCAGCCTGTTGTTTTCATCATATCCAAATTCAAATTTTGTGTCTGCAATTATAATACCCTTATTTAAGGCCTCTTTATAACATTCTTCATAAAGATTCAGGCAAATCCGGCAAATTTCGTCTGCCTGTGTACTTCCCATTTCCTCTCTTAATTTTTGCAAGGAAATATATTCATCATGTCCTATTTCATTTTTTAGGGAAGGGGTTACAACGGGATGTTTTAATTTTTGTGCAAGCTCATATTTCATTTCTATTTTTTGTCCGCAAAAACTTCCCTTGGTCTTATATTCATCCCACATACTGCCAAACATATAACCGCGCACAATAAATTCATATGGCAACATTTTCAGCTTTTTAACGAGGGTCGTTCGCTTATTATACTGCTCTGGATTTTCTCTAAAAAACGCAGGCATATCCGAAAGTTCAGTAGAAATAATATGATTTGGAATGATTGAATTTGTGTAATTAAACCAGTATAACGATAGGAGGTTTAGGGCTATTCCCTTATTTTCTATGATTGAATTTAAAATTACATCAAATGCAGATATTCTGTCTGTAGTGACGATAACAAGTTCTCTGTCATTTATTTCATAAATATCTCTAACCTTACCTGAAAGAATTTTTTTCATATATATTTTCTCCTGTTTGTTTTAGGGCGTACATGGTATCCATACAGTGTCTGTGGGGTATACCTCCGCTAAAACAATCAAAAATATGTTCATGGCACGAAAATATAAACCAGTCGGCGTAGTAGGTGAAAAGCTCACCGGAAATCCATTTATACCGCCCCTCCTTTGTATCTGAGGGGCTTTTTACAAATGGTTTCCTTACAAAAACATTAAGGGCATGAAGTCCGCCGGCAGATGTATGTTGTTGATAATTATTAAAAATTTCTTTTCTAAGTTCTGGTGGTATATAGTGAAGTGCCCCTGAACAGAAAATTATATCAAAATCGGTGTCAAGTCGAAAATTAAGTATATTTGCCTGAAAAAAATTAACTTCTACACCTGCCTGCTCAGCAAGTTTTTTGCCCTTATCCAAGCCTAAAGTCATTGCGTCAAATGCTGTAACGCTGTAGCCGTTTCTTGCAAAAAACACGGCATTTTTCCCTTCTCCGCAGGCAATATCAAGAAGACGCAGGGGTCTTTGGGGTGGACAAATTTTCATAACCTCATAACACATTTTTGATGGCTGAGTTCCCCAATAATACTTATCAGTCTTGTAACGCTCCTGGTAGTCCATTATTTTTTGTTGTTCTACAGGATATCCAAGAAGTGAATCAATGTCACAGTGAAAAATATTTGCAAGAATAGGCAGGACAGAAATATCCGGTAAAGAGCCCCCGGTTTCCCATTTTGAAACAGCCTGAAACGAAACATTTATAAGTTTTGCAAGATCTTCCTGTGTAAGACCCTGCTTTTTTCTCAACATACAAATGTTTTTTCCAATTGTATTTTTCATAGCATAAGTCCTTTCTTATGATTCTGACCTTAGCATAGCACAAAAAACAGAATGCCTCAATAATCGGAATTTTGAGTTTGACTGTAAATTCAACTTTCAGTAGAAGTTTATAAGTGACAAATTTATTTTTTGTCACCCTTTTGTAAAAACTATATAATACAGGAAAAAGTCATGTTTATGCCTATAAAAAAGCCAAAAGGCTAACTTCTCCAGGAAGCGTATGCCTTTTGGCTTTTATCTTATTTACCCTTTGCGGCTTTTGTAAATGCTTTTTGAAGGTCTGTAACAGCGTTCTTATATGTGTAGGAAATCTGTTCGCCGTTGACCTTTACATAGACCTTACTGCCAATTTCATAGAACTCCATTGTATCCTGACTTCTGTCCCCGGAGTAGTTAAAAATAATGGTCATTGAGGGACTGCCGGAAAGGTTTTCATTTGTAAATTCGTGTCGGGTAAAGGTTGAGCCGTGCATATAGTCGAATGCAGTTTGAAAATCGCCTGTATTCACCTTTTTACCATTGTATTTTACACTGGTATCTGAACCCTTGGTAGATAGCTGAAACTTGTAATCGTTGCCTCCAAACTTAACCTCCGCAGATGAAAGTGCTGTCATCTCGTTATCTACAAAATAGGAGGAACGCAGGTCCTCAAGGCTTGATTTTACCCACATAATTGAGTCGTCAAGAATTCTGTAGATTACATCGCCACCCTTAACCATAAGGTAACAATGGTCATTATTGTCGGGCTTAGATGCTATTAAGCTAATTGATACATCGGGGTAGACAGCGTCAACCGTTGCATATGGAGTGCTAAGTCCATATTTATCCAACTGAGCCGAGGTAGGATTTACGCATACTACAGAAACTGCCGCAACACCTCTGATACCTGCCTCTACTTCACTACAGCCCTGGTCGTTTCCATAATAGAAAGACGGTTTTGTAATAATGTAATTTGTTGTTGCTGTTTCATCGTCGCTGGGCGTAAATTCAATCTTTTCCTTGTAGCGGGTACCTCCAATTACTACAGAGCTGGGCGAGGCATTGTCCCCGTCTGATGCAGGGTCAGTTACATCAAGACTCATAAGGTCATTAATACCATATAGAAACGAATCAATAGCGTCCTCTGTAACAAGGTAGATTTCCTTGCCGTCTCCAAATTTAATATAGTAACCTGCGTTCGCAGGGGCTTTGTTGCCTACAATAATTTTTGCTGAAGTTTTATCTTCATAGGTAACTGTAACTGTGGAACGAGGTTTATTAAAACCAAACTCCTTTTCGTCCTTGTCTCCTGAGGAAACAATTTGTGTAAACTTCAGGGAGGCTGCGTCGTTTGCAATAGAGTCGGGAGCGCCTTCCTTAATTTCTTTGTCCTCATATCCTACAAGAGTGTACTGTGTTGCCTGTGTTTTTTCAACCTCCTTACCATTTTCATCTTTTTCCTTGGTAACAGGGGTATAACTCTTAATCGTGTAGCTTGATTTGGTATTTTCTATCTTAATAGTTTTAATGTTTCTGGGAATATAAGAAAGAAGTGAACCGGCCCCGTTTTCCTTAACATTTCCGTCCTTATCTTTCTCTACAGACGCCTGGTGAAGTTTATCCTTGTTGACGGAATCTTTTATTCCCGCAACCCCTGTTGGGTCTATGGCAGATGTGGGGTCGTTTGCCGCGTCCTCCGGAATAAGAAGAACTACCACCAAAGCAACTGCAATAAGAACAACAATAATTACAGGGATAAGTATTTTAAGTAATTTTGTGTTTTTCTTTTCTTTAGCCATTATTTTTTTCTCCTAACTGCCCAGATGACAATGCCTGTAATTATTACGCCGATAGGTACTATGAATACAAATATAATAAGGGGAGGCAGTGTCTGTGCGCTGGTTTCAAGGTCAAGGGAAGTGTTAGATTTTGAGGCACTCTTAATTGCAACTGTCTGACCCTGATTCTCCGTAAGGTTGTTAAATATATTTGTAAAATATGTGCTGTTATTATACTGTGGATAGCCATTGAGGAATTCGTCTGAAACTGCATAGAATGAGCCGACTACAACCACATTCTTATACATGCCTGTAGAAACCTCTGATTTGGAAATACCAGCAACACTCATTGGTTTTCCGCCGCCGTCCTTAATATCGTCCTCTGACTCTGCATCAAGAGGAAGTAAATCTGCGTCCTTTGATGTATCAAGAAGTGTTGTTGCGTTGCTTCCCTCAGTAAATGTAATAGGCTTTGTATCTCCAATAAGAATTTTTGAGGAAATATCAATTCCCTTTGTAAAATCGTCATTATTATAATCAGCTATTGAGAGTCTGTGGTCGTCCGGATATATGGAAGAAAGATAGCTGTCGTCCTGCTCGTATACCCATTCGTTACTTAACTTCATACCCTGCTGTTCCAGGAAAGTATCAAGAAGAGGGGTACCGTTTTCAACCTCAAAGGGATTTGGAACATATACAAATGTTTTGCTTGTTTTCTTTGCTCTATCCAAAAACTTTTCTACCTTATCCATAGCCTTTTCCGATAAATCCTTAGAGGGGGCTATAAGGAAAAGAATATCGCAGTTATCCGGAATGTCTTTTTTTGTATCAAGGTCAACTTCCGTTGTGTTGTATGCCTGATTTTTAAGAAGTTTTTTAAGGGCGGAATATGTTGATGAACCGTTTTGTGCATCTGCCTCTGATGTAATGCCGGAGGAAGTAATGAAACAAGCATTTACAGTATTTTTCTGTGTAAGGGATAGAATAGCCGTACATACTGCCTGCTCAACTTTACTGCCTGACATTACTGTCTGCTGATATGTTTCGTCAGTAGTTGTTTCAAACAAATCGTTAAATTCAAGACCCTTGTAACTGCCCTTGCCTGCGTCTATAACAACCATAATTCCTGCACCTGTGTTATTAAGGTCAAGGTCGCTGTATTTGGAGGCAAAGGAGGGGTTTGAAGAAATATCCTCATATTTTAGGGTGATGTGGCTGTTAAGACCAGCAATCTTCTTGAAGAACTGGTTTGCCTGTGAGAAGTAGGAAACAGGCTGGTAGTTGCTGTCCATATAGGAATTATCAAGACCCACAAATCTATCTTCCGAAGCCAGGATATACATTGTAATATCCTTGTCAACGCTTTTGCAGAATTTTTCTGTATCTTCCTGAAGCTCATACATACTGCTGCTTGTTATATCAAATGCAAGGGAGGGGAATTTTTCCTCAAGTACGGAGGCAATAATATTTACTGCAACAACGCAGGCAAGGAAAACTGCTATAATGGCAACAAAAAGCCAACCCCTTGCAAATTTTCTTGAGTGGAGAATATTTTTTATTTTGCTTTCCTTTTTCTCAGAAATTAACTCTGCATTTTCTATATCCTTATCTGAGGAAAGAAATTTTCCGTCTTTTTTCATATCTATACCTCCTTAGCTCCAGCGTCTTTTTTCAAGTACTCTAAGTGTAAGGAAGTTAAACAGTACAGTGATTGAAAGGAAGAATACTGTGTCTGCCACACTGAAAATACCTGTTGTGTAGTTTTGGTAGTGGTCAACAAATGAAAGAGAGGAAATTGCCGTGCTAATCCATCCTACGGAAACCAAATTTGCAATTGAATCAATGAAGAAAATCAAAAGACCTGCACACATACCCACAATGGCGGATATAATCATACTTTCCGTAAGTGAAGAAATAAAAATATCAATGGCAATAAGGGACGCACCAAGCAAAATTGTGCCTAATAAATTTCCAAAGAAAACTGCCCAGTCCGGGGAGCCGTTGGTATAGAAGCAAAGGGTCAGGGCAAATAGTATGTAAATTGCCAGACAGCAGACAAACATTATAAGAGAACCTAAAAACTTGCCCACTACAATCTCTCCAAGCCCAAGGGGAGAAGTGAGAAGAGCCTGGTCGGTTTTCTGTCTTTTTTCTTCAGAAAGACTTTTCATTGTTATAATAGGAATAACAAGGACAGTAATCATAAACATACTGGAGAAGAGTCCTGCCATATCCTTGCTGTTACCGGAAATACAGTAAAAGTAAAAGAAAAGTCCTGCAAAGAAATAATAAATGCCCATAACAACATATCCTACAGCGGAATTAAAGAATGAGCCTAATTCTCTTTTAAGAATTGCTTTCATTACTTTTTACCTCCTTTTAAGGGTTTGTCAGATGTAAGTCTAAGGTAGGCCTCTTCAAGGCTCATACCGCCCTCGTTCATATAGAGGATTGGCATATTGTTTTTAGACATAGCGTGAAAAACGCCTTTTCTGATATCTGTGCCCTTTTCGTGTTCAACTGTATAGCTGTAAATATTTTCTCCAAGCTGTTTATCAACGGAGATTTTCCGTACACCTGTTACTGTCTTTAGGGCAGATGTTACTGATGTTACTGAACCCTCAACCTGAAGAGAAAGAGTATCTCTGCCTGTGATTGCAGAAGAAAGCTCTAAAGTTTTTGTATCAGCCACAACTCGGCCGTTGTTAATAACAACAATCCTGTCGCAAATGGCAGAAACCTCTGAAAGAATATGTGAGGAGAAAATAACCGTATGTTTTTTGCCAAGACCCTTAATAAGGGTTCTAAATTCCCTAATCTGATTGGGGTCAAGACCAACTGTAGGTTCGTCCAGAATAAGTACCGGAGGATTGCCCAGCAGTGCCTGTGCAAGACCTACCCTTTGTCTGTAACCCTTTGAAAGATTACGAATAATTCTGTGCTGATGGTCCATCAGCTTTGTAAGAGAAAGAACCTCGTCAATATGTGCCTGTTTAGGAAGTTTTACCTTCTTAATTGAAAACATAAATTCAATATACTTTCTCACTGTCATATCCATATAAAGAGGCGGGATTTCCGGGAGATAACCTATCTGGGATTTTGCACCCTTTGGGTCTTTAAGAATTTCCGACTCGTTAATGGTAACCGTACCGCCGGTGGAAGATATGTATCCCGTAATTATATTCATTGTGGTACTTTTACCTGCACCGTTGGGTCCCAAAAAACCTAAGATTTCTCCGTCATTAACTGTAAAGCTAATGTCGTCGACAGCCTTAATGTCGCCATAGGTTTTTGTAAGGTGTTTAACCTCAACCATCTTGTCAACTCCTTTGTGTTGGAATGTATTTTCACATTCCGATTTTACTGCGGTTTTTAATCCATTATAATTTTATCAAATTTAAAGTTTTTTACAATATAAAAAGGTGAAATGTCATTTTTTATTCACAAAGTTTCATTTCTTATTCACATAAGAAAAATTTTCTTGTAATTAATCACAAAACAATAAAATAATTTTTATTACATATGACTATTAAAAAAGATACCTTTTTACTCTGCACAAATTTAATAATAGTATAGCACTTTTTATTCGGTTTTTCAACAAACTGAAAATGTATATATTCCCCACTTTAGTAAATATTAATAATAAGAAAAAGGAAGGAAAGATGTATATGGACTACTTAAAAGCATTTGTTGTAGGGGGACTTATCTGTGTTGTGGGACAAATTCTAATTGACAAGACAAAGCTGACCCCTGCAAGAATTTTAACTGCATTTGTGGTAATCGGCGTATTTTTAGGGGCAATCGGCGTGTATAAGCCTCTGGTGGATTTTGCAGGAGCAGGGGCAACTGTGCCTCTTTCCGGCTTTGGATACACCCTTTACAAGGGAATTAAAGAGGGAATAAGTCAGGACGGCTGGCTGGGAATTCTTACGGGAGGACTTACTGCCTCTGCCGCCGGAATAGCCTCTGCAATTATATTTGGATTTTTGGCAGGCGTTTTTGGCAAGCCAAAGGAAAAATCTTGATAAATACCGGATTTACCCTTGATTTTTATTTTTAGTTGTGCTAAAATAATACAAGTAAATATCCTAATGTAAAGGAGTGGTCAGTTGACCGCTCCTTTGTTATTGTAAAAAGGAGTGAAGTTGCCATGGCAAAAAAAGGAGGCAGTACTGTAAACGCAGTATGGGAAATTGCCCAGCCTATTGCTGAAAGTCTGGGATTACAGCTTTGGGATATTCGCTATGTAAAAGAAGGCGCAAACTGGTATCTGCGTATCATTATTGATAAAGATGAGGGCGTTGGAATTACAGACTGCGAAAATATGTCCAGAGCCATTGATGAACCTCTTGATGAAAAAGACCCCTGCAAGGAACAATATATTCTTGAGGTCAGCTCTCCCGGTGTAGAGAGAGAACTTGTAAGAGAAGAGCATTTTCAGAAGTTTATCGGTGCAGACATTATGGTAAAAATGATTAGACCCATTGAGGGCATAGGCAAGGAGTTTAAAGGAAAGCTGAAAAATTCCGACAGGCAGACGGTGACAATTACTGACCACAGCGGAGAAAATGAAATTACAATTAATAAAAAAGACGCTGTTTATATAAAATTAGACGATTTTGACTTTTAGGGAAAGGATTTGATTTTGGAATGAATAATAAGGAAATGTTTGACGCATTAGCGCTCTTAGAAAAGGAAAAAGGTATTTCGGTGGAAACAATGATTGCCCAGATTTCCAAAGCCATTGTAATTGCCTGCAAGAACAATTTTGGAGGCAACGAAGATGTGGATATTGAAATGAATCCGGAGAAAAACAGTTTTGATGTAAAAATTAATAAAACTGTTGTAGAGGATGTGTTGGACAGTAATTACGAAATTTCTCTTGAGGACGCTCAAAAGATAAAGAAAAAGGTTGCTGTAGGCGACAAGGTGGGAATCCCGCTAAATCCAAAGAACCTTGGCAGGATTGCAGTACAGACAGCCCGTTCCGTAATCAGACAGGGTATCAGGGACGGCGAAAAGGGACAAATGCTTGCAGAATTTCAGTCAAGACAGCAGGAGCTGGTTACTGCTACCGTTGAGAGAATTGACCCTGTTTCCGGAGCGGCAACAATAAAAATCGGCAAGGCGGAAACAATTCTTCCTAAGTCGGAGCAAATCGGCGAGGAAATTCTCAAGGAAGGGGACCATGTTAAGGTTTACATTGTAGATGTTAAGAACAGCGACAGAGGCCCCAGGGCTATTATTTCAAGAACCCACCCGGAATTTGTTAAAAGACTTTTTGAAACAGAGGTTCCTGAAATTTTCGACGGCATTGTAGAAATTAAGTCGGTTTCAAGAGAGGCCGGCTCAAGAACAAAAATGGCGGTTTACAGCAGTGATGAAACAATCGACGCAGTTGGTTCATGTATCGGTACAAAGGGTGCAAGGGTCAACACTATTGTTGAAGAGCTTGGAGGAGAAAAGATAGATATTGTAGAATGGTCCGACGACCCGGAAAAGTTTGTTGCGGCGGCTCTTTCTCCGGCAACAGTTTGTAAGGTTGAAGTAGAGGACCTTGAGGGTAAAGCCTGTAAGGTAACAGTGCCGGACAATCAGCTTTCACTAGCCATTGGTAACAAGGGTCAGAATGCCCGCCTTGCAGCAAAGCTGACAGGCTGGAAAATTGACATTCGCCCTGAAAGCGGATTTTTCGGAGAAGATGAGGACGAATAATAAATAAATTTTACTTTTGCGAAAGGAGGAATTACTGTGAAAACAAAGAAGGTTCCTATGAGGAGATGCAACGGCTGTAACGAAATGTTCCCAAAACGCGACCTTGTAAGAGTGGTGAAGGCTCCCGATAAAAAAGATGGAAATGGAAATATTTTAGAAAAGGGAGTTGTTTCCTTAGATTTAACCTCAAAAAAACCGGGCAGGGGAGCATATGTATGCAAAAATCTCCAATGCTTTAAAAAGGCTCGAAAAACAAAGAGAATAGAGCGTTCTCTTAATACAACTATTCCTCCTGAAATATATGACCAGATGGAAAAGGAGCTTACAGATGAATGACAGACTTCTTTCTATGTTGGGCCTTTGCAGGCGTGCCGGCAAAATTGTTATGGGCACCGACCCTGTAATTGAGGCAGTAGAAAACAAAAGGGTATTTCTTGTGGTGATGGCAAGCGACTTTTCCAACAACAGCAGGAAAAACATCCTGAAAGCCTCCCACGAAAATTCTGTTAAGTTTTATGATATTAACAGAACAAAAGATGAAATTTCTATGGCGGTAGGCAAATATACAGCAGTAGCCGCTATTACAGACAGAGGTTTTTCTGATAAGATTCAGGAGCTTATCCTGAAAGAACAAGAACAGGAGGAATGATATTATGATGATTAAATATAAGGTACATGAGGTATCAAAGGACCTTGAAGTCAACAGCAAAAAGGTTATAGAGATACTTGAAAAGTACTGCGGTGTTAAGAAGAAGTCCCAGACAGCTCTTGAAGAAGATGAGCTTAATGTAATTTTTGATTACTTTACACAGGACGGAAGTTTGGATAACTTTGACGCCTACTTTGCAAAGAGGAACGAAAGCATTGAGGCTGAAGAGGCAAAAAAAGAAGAGGAAAAGAAAAAGAGAAAAGAGGAGCTTAAAAAGCAGAAGGCCCAGCAGGCTGAGAAGATGGGAAAAGCTCCGGCACAGGAACAAAAGCCTTCTCCTGTTAAAAAGAGAGAAACAAGGGTTATTGACACATCTGCCGTTGTTGTCAATGTTGATAAGTACAACGAAAAGTACGATAATATGGCAGACTCAAAGATGAACAGAAGTGACCGCAATAAAAGTCAGGTTAAGAAACAGAAACTGAACCAGCGTTCACAGCAGCGAAAGAAAAAGCAGAAGAGAGAAACAGAGGCAGAGCGCCTGAAAAGAATTGCAGCAGAAAGAAAGGCAAAGCCTATTACTGTTCAAATTCCTGATGAAATTGTGGTACAGGAGCTTGCCTCCCGTCTGAAAGCAACAGTTGCAGAGGTTGTTAAAAAGGCGTTCCTTATGGGAACAATGGTGACGGCTACCGACACAATAGATTTTGACACGGCCTCCCTTATTGCTATGGAGTTTCACGCAAAGGTTGAAAAGGAAGTAGTAGTTACAATAGAAGAAAGAATAATCGACGATACAGAGGACGACGATGAAAATCTTGTTGGCAGAGCCCCTGTTGTAGTTGTTATGGGTCATGTTGACCACGGAAAAACATCAATTTTGGATGTTATCAGAAATGCCAATGTTACAGCCTCTGAAGCAGGCGGTATTACACAGCATATCGGTGCATATACAGTAAAGATTGACGATAAGGATATTACTTTCCTGGATACACCGGGTCACGAGGCGTTTACAACTATGCGTGCAAGGGGAGCCCAGGCCACAGATATTGCAATCCTTGTAGTTGCCGCAGACGACGGCATTATGCCTCAGACAGTAGAGGCAATTAACCATGCAAAGGCGGCAGGCGTTTCCATAATTGTTGCCATTAACAAAATGGATAAGATGGGTGCAAACCCGGAAAATGTAAAACAGCAGTTGACAGAATATGAGCTTATTCCTGAAGAATGGGGCGGAGATGTTCCCTGTATTCCTGTTTCTGCAAAGACACAGGAGGGTATTCCCGAACTTCTTGAAATGGTACTTCTGGTTGCAGAAATGAAAGAGCTTAAAGCAAATCCTAACCGTCAGGCAAAAGGATGTGTAATTGAGGCTCGCCTTGACAAAGGCAGAGGTCCTGTTGCTACAGTTCTTGTGCAGAACGGTACGCTCCACAAGGGTGATATTGTTGTTGCCGGAACATCTGTAGGCAGAGTAAGAGCAATGACAAATGATAAGGGCAGAACAATCCAAAGTGCGGGCCCCTCTATACCGGTTGAAATTACAGGTCTTGACGAAGTCCCCCAGGGCGGCGACATATTTAATGCCGTTTCTGACGAAAGACTTGCCAGAGAATTGGTTGAACAGAGGAAAACTAAGCAGAAAGAAGAAATCTTTAATTCAAGAACCAAGGTTACTCTTGATAACCTCTTTGACCAGATGAAACAGGGAGAAATGAAAGAACTCCAGATTATTGTAAAGGCAGATGTGCAGGGTTCTGTTGAGGCTGTCCGCCAGTCCCTTGAAAAGCTGTCAAATGAAGAGGTAAGAGTCAATGTTATCCACGGCGGTGTTGGTGCTATCAACGAAAGCGATGTTATGCTTGCAAACGCAAGTAACGCAATTATTGTTGGATTTAATGTACGCCCTGACGCCACAGCGGTAGTAAGTGCAGAAAGAGAGTCTGTTGACATTCGCCTTTACAGCATTATCTACGATTGCATTGAGGAAATTGAATCCGCTATGAAAGGTATGCTTGCCCCCAAGACAAGAGAAGTTGTGCTGGGCAACGCAGAAATCCGCAACATTATTCGTATTAAAAGCGTTGGGGTTGTTGCAGGTTCCTATGTTAAAAACGGCGTAGTTAAGAGAAACGCCTCTGTACGAGTTATTCGTGACAGCGTTGTTATTGCCGATGATACCATAGCCTCCCTCCAGAGATTTAAAGATTCCGTAAAGGAAGTTGGAGAAAACTACGAATGTGGTATTTGTCTTGAAAAATTCAGCGACCTTAGAGAGGGCGACATCTTTGAAGTGTATGAAATTCAGGAATACAGAGAAGACTAATATTGTTACAGGACAATTTGCTTTAAATATTCAGAGGTAATAATTATGGCAGGACACAAAATTGACAGAATAACTGAGGACATAAAGAGAGAATTGACCTCTATTTTCACAACAGTTAAAGACCCAAGGGTGGCAGACTGTTTTATTTCCATAATTCGTGTGGAGGTCACAAATGATTTAAGCTATTGCACAGTCTATTTCAGCGTAATTGAGGGTATGGAAAGGGCAAAACAGGCTTTAAAGGGACTGAAGTCCGCATCGGGATATATACGCAGGGAGCTTGGTACCAGGCTTCACCTCCGCCATACTCCGGAGCTTATTTTCAAGGCCACAGACAGTGTGGAATACAGCGCCAACATTAGTCGTATTCTTAAAGACTTGGATATTAAGAGGGATGATGAAAATGATGACGCTGAATGAAGTAGCGGAAATTTTAAGGTCTAAGGATAATATTGAAATATTAACTCATCATTATCCCGACGGCGATACCTTAGGCTCTGCCTACGGACTTTGCCTTGCACTGCAGAATATGGGCAAGAATGCAAGGGTAATCCTTAGCGGAAAAATGGCGGAGAAATTTAACTATTTAAAAAGTGGTGTGAAGGAACAAAACTTCACACCACAGTTCATAATGTCTGTTGATGTTGCGGCAAAATCTCTTTTGGGTGAAAACCGGGAGAAGTACGAAAATAAAATAGAGCTTTGTATAGACCACCATGGCAGTAACACCATGGGTGTGGAAAAAAGCTATATTGACAATACTGCTGCGGCAAACGCAGAGATTATATACGACCTTCTGCATATTATGGGGGCAAAGATTACAAAAGAAATAGCCGCCTCCCTCTATACAGGAATCAGCACGGATACAGGGTGCTTTATGTATACAAATACTACTGCAAAAACTCATAATATTGCAGGACAGCTTATGGACACAGGCATAGACTTCGGCGAAATTAACAGGGCTATGTTTGAAACCAAAACCAAGGAAAAGCTGGCCCTTGAAAGAATGGTGTACGACACCCTTGACTACTACTATGACGGCAAGCTGGCAATTATCTATACAACCCTTGCCATGCAGTCAAAGCTGAATTTGGGAGATGACCAAATGGAGGGTCTTGCCTCTATTCCCCGTCAGATTGAGGGAGTAAAAATGGGCATTACCATTCGTGAAAAAAAGAATAAAGAATTTAAAATTTCCGTTCGTACCAACGGAGATACAGACGCCTGCGCATTTTGTCAGCAATTTGGAGGGGGCGGTCATAAGGCGGCGTCAGGGTGTTCAATAAACGGCGACCTTATTACCGTTAAGCAAAGGCTTATTGCCGCCGCAGAAGGGATACTGTAATGAACGGCGTACTGATAATAAACAAGCCAATGGGGTTTACTTCCTTTGACATAGTAGCCATAATGCGTAGGGCAACAGGTCAAAGAAAAATGGGACATCTTGGCACCCTTGACCCGAACGCAACGGGGGTGCTCCCCCTTGTACTTGGAAACGGAACCAAAGCCCAAGACCTTATTGTTAATACGGATAAAAGCTACAGGGCACAGTTTATGCTGGGTGTTAAGACGGATACCCTTGATATATGGGGCAAGGTTTTGGAGGAAAGAAAATCCTGTGTAACACGGGAGGAAATTTTAAACAAACTGCCTCTTTTTACGGGTGAAATAACCCAAATCCCCCCAATGTATTCTGCCGTGCAGGTTGAGGGCAAAAGGCTGTATGACCTGGCAAGACAGGGTAAAACCGTTGAAAGGCAGGGAAGAAGGGTAACTGTATACAGCCTGGAGCTTAAAGATTTTGATGAAAAAAGCCAAAAGGGTGTTATTGAAATTTCCTGCAGCAAGGGTACATATGTCCGCACCATTATTGACGACTTGGGAATAAGCCTTGGCACCTGTGCCGTTATGACAGGTCTTGTGCGTACAAGGGCCTGCGGATATACCCTTGATGAGGCTATACCATTGGAAAGAGCAAAAAACATTACAGACTTTTCCAAACATCTTATAAGCGTGGAAAGTCTTTTTAAGAACTATGGATATGTCAAGGTAACAGAACCTCAGGCAAGGCGGTTCAGCAACGGCGGCGCCTTAGACAAAAACCGAACCTATCTTACAAAAATGAACCCTTCGGAAGATACAATCCTAAGGGTTCTTGATAATAAAAATAATTTTTTAGGTCTTGGCATAGTTAAGGGCGATGAGCTGAAAATTTATAAGATTTTTAAGACGGAATAAAGATTTGTATTTATGGTTTCTCCTTAGTGAGGAACTCAATATTTCTTTCAATTACATCAATACTTTTTCCCCAGTCCTTGCCTTGATTTCGGTAGTCAAACATACTGCAAAAGTATGTTGTATCCCTTTTTAAATCTTCAAGGTATTCTTTAAAAAGTTTTGTTGTAACTTCGTAAAACTCCTGTAAATCCTTTCCTTTAAGATTACTGCCTGCCTGTTCAACCACCTTGCCGTAGTGTTCAAGGCAGATAAAGGGCTGGTCCCTGTATAGGGAAACAAATTCGTTTCCCTTTTTCCATTCGGTAAAAACAATCTGCATAAGGTGAACCATATTGTTTTCTATTCTGTCACAAACATAACAGCTTTTTGTAAGTTCTCTTATCTTTTCAAGAAACTTTTTGTCAGGCTTTTTTCCTTTTGGAATAGAATTGATAATTTCCTGCAAATGACTTTCCAGAATAAGGGCGTTGGGCAGTTTTTTGCCCTCTTTTTGCATCATAGAAAAATGCCTGTGGCAAAAGCCTTTTTTATTTGTGTCTATTCTGGTGTTTGGCTCCATCATAGCGTCCCCTACAATGTATGACACCTGAATATCTTCCAGCATATGTTCCATTGTGCAAAAGGGACAGCCTTTCTTTTCGGAAAAAATATCGTTAATCGGTATTGTGCGTATATCTTCTTTCATAGTTACATATCCTTTGTTTTATATATTTTTAGTATAACATATCATAAAGAATTATGCTACAGTAAAAGCGGTGAACAGTTATGAATTGTGAAGTTATTGAAAATGGAATAGTTGTAAGGGGAGTGACCGCCCTTAATCTTAGGGAAACCCTTGACTGCGGACAGTCCTTTCGCTGGAAAGAAAACGGGGATTCTTCCTTTACAGGCGTTGCATATAACAGGCTCGTTACAGTAAGCCTTAGGGACAATGACCTTTACATATACGGGGCGTCTGAAAAGGATTTTATAAATATCTGGAACAAATATTTTGATTTGGACCTTGACTACAAGGCTATAGCACAGGATATTGGAAAAATCCACCCTGTCCTTAAAGAGGCGTCAGAGTATGCACCGGGCATAAGAATACTTCAGCAGGAGCCTTGGGAGGCCCTTTGCACATTTATCATCAGCCAGAATAATAACATTAAAAGAATAAAGGGCATTGTGGAAAGATTGTGCCGGGTCTTTGGTGAAAAAATAGAGGGCACAGACTATTATACATTTCCGACAGCGGAAAAACTGTCCCAATGCCAAATTGAGGATTTAGCCCCCCTTAGAGCAGGTTTTAGGAATAAATACATAATTGACGGCGCAAGAAAGGTTGCCAAAGGGGAGGTTGACCTGGAGATGTGCAGGACTTTGGATTATGAAGAGGCCAGACAGGAGCTTTGTAAAATTAAGGGCGTGGGAATTAAGGTTGCGGACTGCACACTTCTTTTCGGATTGCACAGAATAGAGGCGTTCCCTGTAGATGTGTGGATGAAAAGGGCATTGGAAAAACTCTTTCCAAATATGACGCCAAAGGATTTTGGAGAGTATGCCGGAATTGCACAGCAGTATATTTTCCACTATTCCCGTATGCACCCGGAAATTTTTGAATAGGTTATCACATTTTGCATATAATTAATTACATAGCAATAAGGAGGATAACTATGTTCAAACAGTACCCGCTTCCATATGATTATGACGCACTTGAGCCGTCTATAGACGCACTCACTGTAGAAACCCACTATTGCAAACACCACGCTGCATATACGGCAAATCTGAATATGCTTGCTGAAAAGGCAGGCGTGGAGGAAATGGAGATAACGGACCTTCTTGCAAATCTTGATAAGATTGATGACCCGGTACTCCGCACAGGTATACGCAACAACGGCGGTGGGTTTTATAACCACAATTTGTACTTTTCAGAGCTGTCACCCCGGGGCGGCGGAGAGCCGCAGGGCAAGCTGGGAGAAAAGATTAGGGAAACCTTTGGCAGTTTTGAGGCTTTTAAGGATAAAATTTCCGACTTGGCAGTAAGCCAGTTTGGTTCCGGCTGGGCGTGGCTTTCGACAGATAAACAGGGAAATCTGTATATTTCCCAGTCTCCTAATCAGGATAATCCAATCAGTCTGAAAACCGGCCATACGCCAATTTTTACTATTGATGTTTGGGAACACGCCTATTACTTAAAGTATAAAAACCTAAGGGCGGAATATGTTAAAAACTTTTTTAATATTGTAAACTGGAAAGCAGTTGAAGAAAATTATAATAAGGCTGTAGAATAGGGAAAGGGCAGAGTAAAAACTCTGCCCGATTTTTATTTATTAAGAATGGAATTAATTAGTCCGCCCTTGGCAATAATATTCTGAATAAACTCGGGGAAAGGCTCTGCCTGGTAGGTTTTTCCCGTGGTTTCATTTGTAATAACACCTGTATCAAAGTTTACGGAAACTGTATCTCCCGCCTTAATATCCTTTGCCGCCTCATCACATTCCAAGATGGGAAGTCCAATGTTAATGGAATTTCTGTAGAAAATTCTTGCAAAGGTTGAGGCAATAACACAGCTAACGCCGGAGGCCTTAATGGCAATAGGTGCGTGTTCTCGGGAAGAACCACAGCCAAAATTTTTCTCGGCAACTATAATGTCCCCGTTCTTTACTCGGTTTACAAAGTCCTTGTCAATATCCTCCATACAGTGAGCCGCCAGCTCCTTATGAGAGGAGGTGTTTAAGTATCTTGCAGGAATAATAACATCTGTATCTACATTATCCCCGTACTTATGTACTATGCCGTGTGCATTCATTATTTTTTCCTCCTTACTATAGCTTTTCCGGGTCTGTAATGTAGCCCTTTACTGCGGATGCGGCGGCTACAGCAGGGGAGGCAAGATAAACCTCACTATCGACATGACCCATACGGCCTACAAAGTTTCTGTTTGTGGTGGAAATAGCTTTTTCGCCGGACGCCAAAATGCCCATATGGCCTCCAAGGCAGGGACCGCAGGTTGGGGTGGAAATTACTGCGCCTGCGTCAATGAATATGTCAAAAAGTCCCTCGTGCATGGCGTCCTTGTAAATCTGCTGTGTTCCCGGGAAGATAATACACCTTACATTTTTATGAATTTTTCTGCCCTTGAGAACCTTTGCGGCGGCCCTAAGGTCGGAAAGCCTGCCATTTGTGCAGGAGCCGATTACACACTGGTCAATTTTGACTTCTGTTTCGCCGATTTCGTCTACGGTTCTTGTATTTTCGGGAAGATGAGGAAAGGCAACTGTGGGGCGAAGTGTGCTAAGGTCAATTACATATGTCTCGTCATACTCGGCATCTTCATCTGCAGCAAATTCCACGGGAGTACCCTGAAATCTGTCCTTGCAGTATTCCCTTGTAATTTGGTCTACAGGGAAGATACCATTTTTACCGCCGGCCTCTATTGCCATATTTGCAATACAAAGTCTGTCGTCCATATTAAGGTACTTTATACCCTCGCCGCAAAATTCCATTGAACGGTAGAGAGCGCCGTCAACTCCTATCATACCGATAATGTGGAGGATAACATCCTTGCCGCTTACATAGCCGCGGGGCTTGCCTACAAGCTCAAACTTAATAGCAGAGGGAACCTTAAACCAAGCCTTGCCTGAAATCATACCGGCGCACATATCCGTTGAGCCTACCCCTGTGGAGAATGCGCCAAGTGCACCATAGGTGCATGTATGGGAGTCAGCCCCAATGCAGAGGGACCCGGGACCCACAAGGCCGATTTCCGGAAGAAGGGCATGCTCAATGCCCATCTGTCCAACATCCCTGTAATTTTTAATATCATATTTGTCAGCAAACTGACGGGATTTCTTTACCTGTTCAGCCGCTTTAATATCCTTATTTGGAGTAAAATGGTCCATAATCATTGCGATTTTTGTATTATCAAAGACAGATGTTGCACCGTTTTCGTTAAATACATCAATGGCAACAGGGCATGTTACATCGTTACCCAGTACAAGGTCAAGTTTAGCCTCAATAAGCTGACCTGCCTTAACTTCAGAAAGACCTGCGTGAGATGCAAGGATTTTCTGCGTCATTGTCATACCCATTAAAATCATTCCTTTCATTTTATAGCTAACTACAATTTTAGCACGAAAAGGACTTTAATGCAATACCAATATTAAAAGGGTGTATCCTAAGATACACCCTTAAATACGGTAAAACTAAATTATTTTACGTGCCAAAGGTCCTTTGCATACTGGAGGATAGTTCTGTCTGATGAGAACATACCTGCGTTTGCAATATTCATTAAGCACTTCTTACCAAACGCTGTTCTGTCCTGATATTCCTTGTTACAGCGAATCTTTGTATCAACATAATCCTGTAGGTCAAGGAGCAGGAAGTAGTGGTCGGCGTCGTGCCATGATGTACCCTCAAGAATACCCTTGTAAAGCTCTGCAAAGGAGCCTTCGCCAACAGCTCCGCCGTCGGAGAATGTGCCGTCAACAAGAGTATCAAGAGCAGCTTTGATTTCCGGATTAGCATCATAAATCTTTTTGGGGTCATAGCTCTTGTTAGTTTTAAGCTCGTCAATCTTTTCAACCCTTGCTCCGAAGATGTATTCGTTGTCAATGCCTGCCTGCTGTGCAATTTCAACATTAGCGCCGTCATAGGTACCAAGTGTAACTGCACCGTTAAGCATAAACTTCATATTACCTGTACCGGAAGCCTCTGTGCCTGCTGTGGAAATCTGTTCTGAAACATCAGCAGCTACAACAATCTTTTCTGCATATGATACATTATAGTTCTGAACAAAGTGAACCATAAGTTTATCCTTAGTATCAGGGTCGTTGTTTACAAGATTTGCAATTTCATTGATAAACTTAATAATTGCCTTAGCCCTTGCATAGCCGGGGGCTGCCTTAGCGCCAAATATAAATGCTGTTGGCTGCCAATTTTTAAGTTCGCCCTTCTTCAGTTTATTGTAAATCATAACTATTGAAAGGGCATTGAGGAGCTGTCTTTTATATTCGTGAAGCCTTTTAACCTGAATATCAAAGATAAAGGACGGGTCAATTTCAACTCCCTCTGTTTCCTTGATATACTTTGCAAGCTGAGTCTTTTTCTTCTTCTTAATAGCGTTGAAAGCACGAACAGTTTTGGCGTCCATATCCTTTTCAAGACCCTTGAGTAAGGAAAGGTCCTTTAACCAACCGTCGCCAATTCTTTCTGTAATAAAGTCGGAAAGTTCAGGGTTGCAAAGTCCCAGCCATCTTCTCTGTGTAATGCCGTTTGTCTTGTTCTGGAATCTTTCCGGATAAAGCTCATACCATTCTTTAAGAACATCATCTTTAAGAATTTCTGTATGAATCCATGCAACGCCGTTTACATATGAACCAACATAGCAGGCAAGGCGTGCCATATGAATAAGGTCGCCGTCAATAATAGCCATTTTGTCGGCAAACTGTTTGTCGGAAATGCCCTTAGAATGTAAATCATTGTATTCGTAAACAGCAATTTTTTCAATAATTGAAAGAATTTCCGGCAGAATTTCTCTGATTAAATTCTTGTTCCACTTTTCAAGAGCCTCGCCTAAAACAGTGTGGTTTGTATAGGCAAATGTCTTTTGAGCAATTTTGAGAGCCTCCTCAAAATCAATGCCCTCAAGAGCAAGAAGTCTGATAAGCTCCGGAATTGAGATAACCGGATGTGTATCATTGAGCTGAATAGCCGCATGGTCGGCAAACTTTGAGAAATCGTTGCCGTTCTTTGCCTTGTATCTCTTGATAATATCCTGTAAAGAAGCAGAGCAGAAGAAATACTGCTGTTTTAAACGGAGGAGTTTACCTGCGTGAGTGTTGTCGTTAGGATAGAGAACAGAGGAAATGTTTTCTGCCTCGTTCTTAGCCTTAACAGCCTCGTCGTAGTGAGAGGAGTTAAAAGCAAGGAAGTCAAACTCGTCAACAGCCTCTGCCTGCCAAAGACGAAGTGTGTTAATGTTCTTTGTGCCGTAACCGATAACAGCCATATCATATGGTACAGCCTTAACTGTCTGGTCCTGGAACTTAACCTCTACAGCGTCCTCCTCACGGCGAATACACCATGGGTCCTCAAACTTCTGCCAGTTATCAGCGATTTCAACCTGATAACCGTCCTCTATTAACTGCTTGAAAAGACCGTACTTATAGCGGATTCCATAGCCGTCCAGGGGAACTTCCTGTGTTGCTGCCGAATCAAGGAAACAGGCGGCAAGTCTGCCAAGACCACCGTTACCCAGGGCTGCGTCATCTATTTCTTCAAATACATTAATGTCAATGCCCTTTGATTTAAGAAGTTTCTTTGTAGAGTCAAGAATACCCATACAATAAAGATTGTTATACATCATTCTGCCCATAAGAAATTCGGCTGAAAGGTAGTATGCCCTCCTCTTAGAGGCGTGCTTTTTCTTTGACTTTTCCCAGTCGCCTGCAATTTCGCCCATCATAGCTTTGCCCAGGCAAAGATGTAATTCAGAAGGAGAAAGCTCTTTAAGGCTTTTACAATAGTCGTTTTTTGCAGTTAATTCAAGGTTTTCAATAATACTCATTTTAATTTTCCTCCAGTCTTGAACTGTCAATTGCCATTTTCCTAAGGCGATGTGCCAGTTCATCAGTTAATACGCTGTCGTCAATCCTCCAAATCCAGTTGCCGCCAAGGGTTGACGGAACATTAATTCTGGCCTCTGTGCCAAGACCCAGAATATCCTGCATCTGAATAATAGCGGTATTTGCCACGCTTTCATATGCTGTTCTGATAAGTCCCCAGTTAAAGGGTTCGTCAGGTGACATATGACAATAGCTTCTTGCAAATTGAATATCCTCAGGTTTAGCCGTTGAAAGCCAGCCCATAAGGGTATCGTTGTCGTGAGTGCCTGTGTAAACAACGCAGTTTTCAATATAGTTGTGGGGCAGGTAGTCGTTACCTTCACCGCTGTCAAAAGCAAACTCCAATACTTTCATTCCGGGGTAGCCGGTGTCTTCAAGGAGTTCAACTACACTGTCAAAAAGGTCGCCTAAATCTTCAGCAACAATAGGCAGGTCCCCCAGCTTTTCTTTCATCATTTCAAAGAACTCAATGCCGGGACCGTCATACCAATCTCCGCCAATAGCATTTTCGGCAGGATAAGGAATGGCATAATATGTGTCGAAAGCTCTAAAATGGTCTATCCTAAGAATATCAAAGAGCTTTGCGGCGGAGGCAATTCGGTTAAACCACCATTCATAATCTGTTTCTTTCAGATAATCCCAGTCGTAAAGCGGATTGCCCCATAACTGACCTGTCGCAGAGAAATAGTCCGGAGGACATCCTGCTACGCATACAGGCTGGTTGTTTTCGTCAAACCAGAAAATTTCCGGGTTTGCCCAGGTATCGGCAGAGTCCATGGCAACATATATCGGCATATCTCCAAGAATTTTTATGCCAAGCCCGTTTACATATGCCCTAAAGGACTCCCACTGCTCATAAAACTTATACTGTAAAAAGCTCCAGAAGTCAATTTCATCTTTAAACTTTCTTTCATACTTTTTTACAGCTTCAGGTTCTCTTAGTTTAATTTCTTCATCGGGCCATTCTGTCCATGACTTCATATCAAAGGACTTTTTAACAGCCATATAAAGAGCATAATTTTTAAGCCATTTGCTGTTTTTTCTTTTGAAAGCGGTAAAAGGCTTTCTGTCGCAATTTTTCTTAAAGTTCTCAAATGCTACCCGCAATACATCAAACCTGTACCAGTAAATTGCGGCATAGTCAATTTCATACCGGGAATCGCCCCAGTAACCCTTGTCAATATCCTCCTGTGTAAGCAGACCCTCTTCTTTAAGAGTATCAAGGTCTATCATATAAGGGTTGCCTGCAAAGGTGGAGAAAGACTGATAGGGTGAGTCCCCGTAGCTTGTAGGGCCTACAGGAAGAATCTGCCAGATTTTCTGGCCGGCCTTCTTGAGGAAATCTGCAAACTGACGGGCTTCTTTACCAAGAGTACCAATTCCATAGGGAGAAGATAAACTGGTAATAGGCATTAAAATGCCGGCTTCTCTTGCCATAATGTCAGCTCCGTTCTTGTAATTAAGTTGTATAATAAATCCGCAAATAAATAACGAATTTCAGTTATTAAGGAAAATATCTGTCCAGCCCTGCAACAAGGCAAAAACTGACAGTAAAAATTTTACCATAAAACACGACAAAAATCAAGAGTTTTCTATTCTTGAAACTCAGCTATTTCCCTTATTGCAAGGAGAATAGAAAGATTTGTTGCCATAGTCCGAACTTCTTTTCGTGAATGTTGGGTAAAGTGACAAAGTTCTGCTCTATATATTGTGGTTTTATCCTTTGTTGCCACTCCAATATAGACAAGTCCTACCGGTTTTTCCTCTGTACCGCCCGTTGGTCCGGCTACTCCTGTTGTGGCTAAACCAATGTCGGAATAGGCAATTTTCATAATATTCTGACACATCTGAGTTGCGGTTTCTTCGCTGACCGCTCCAAATTCCGTTAGGGTTTTGCCGGAAACCTGGAGGAGTTTCTCCTTAACAGCATTTGAGTAGGAGCATATCCCGCAGTCAAAAACAGAGCTTGCACCGCTTACATTTGTAATTCTCTGGGAAAGCATACCTCCGGTACAGCTTTCTGCTGTGGCAATTTTCATATTCTTTTCAGTCAGTACCCTTACAAGAGAATTTTCAATAGAGTCTGTGTCTGTTTCCTTTGTAAGCTCATAGTAGTCCTTATCTGTGATTAATATAGCCATATTATCACCTCTTTTAATATTACTTTGATTTTACCAAATATCCGGGAATATTGCAATGAAGTTTTATTTCTGTTATATTAATAACAGTATGATTACCTTTATATTATAGGAGGAAAGGTTTTGTGCTATGCCACATTTTTTTGTTGACGAAGAAATTGTAACAAGTGAATACTTTTTAGGGGGAGAAAACGGAAAACATATTGCAAAAAGTCTGCGTATGAAAGCAGGGGAGAGCCTTACCCTGTGTTCACCCAGCGGCACTGTGTATGAAAGTGTTATAGAAAATATTTCAGACAATGATGTTGCGGTAAAAATTCTTTCCCAATGTAAAAGCGAGGCTGAACCCGGCGTTAAAGTTACCCTGTATCAAGCTCTGCCAAAGGGAGATAAAATGGAGCTTATCATACAGAAGGCTGTGGAAATCGGCGTAACAGAAATTGTGCCTGTAATATCCTCAAGATGTATCAGCAGGCCGGATAAAAAATCCCTAAGCAAGAAGATACCCCGATGGCAAAAAATTGCAAAGCAGGCGGCTATGCAGAGCGGAAGAGGAATTGTGCCGATGGTAAGGGATTGTATATCCTTTAAAGAGGGGATATTGTCCGGAGCTGGCAAAAAGATTATATTTTACGAGCTGGGAGGAGAAGGCCTTGGAGATGTGCTGAAAGAAAAACCAAAAGAAATTTCCGTTTTTATAGGAAGTGAAGGAGGTTTCAGTACAGAGGAAATCACCTTTGCCCAGGAAAACGGCGGCGTAAGAGCAACTTTGGGGAAAAGGATTTTAAGGGCGGAAACAGCGCCCCTTGTGGCATTGACCCTTATAATGTATGAAACGGGTAATATGGAATAAGGGATGAGGAGGAATAAAATGACAGGTATAATTTGCGCTTTGAAAATTGAAGTTGAGGGACTAAAAGCATTGATGTCTGAGGGAGAAAAGAAAACTATTGCAGGAATGGACTTTTTCAGCGGAGAAATTAAGGGCAGAAATGTTGTACTCCTTGAGTGCGGTATCGGCAAAGTCAACGCCGCAATGGGTACGCAGATTATGATAGACTATTATAAGCCGAATGTAATTATTAATTCCGGTATTGCAGGAAGTCTTTCAAAGGAACTCCGTATAGGGGATATTGTTATATCTAAAGACTGTGTTGAACACGATATGAACGGCACGGCACTTGGGGACCCAAGGGGAGAAATTTGGTATACTGATGAAAAAAGAATTGATATTCCTGCGGACAAGGCTACTTATGAAAAGCTGGCTCAGTGCTGTAATGTTCTTGAAAATGTAAATGTGAAAATCGGCAGAGTTGCAACAGGGGATATATTTATTTCCAATGTTAAGCAGAGGGAATTTATAGCCGGGGAGTTTAAAGCACTTTGCTGTGAAATGGAGGGCGGTGCAGTTGGCCATGTTTGTTACAGAAACAAAGTACCCTTTGCAGTACTAAGGTCAATCAGCGATGACCTTTCATTTAATGAGGCTGTGGATTTTGAAACCTTTAGAAATCTTGCGGCGGAAAATTCCATTAGGGTAATGACAGAGTTTCTAAAATAAATGAAAAGAGGATGTATAAGTTTTATACATCCTCTCTTTTGGAGTCTACTTCTTATATGTGCATATTTCCCAAATGGTAGTACTTCATTTTTGTTTCAATCAAATCCACCGCCTGTGTTACCTTGTGGAGTTTAAGGTATTTAATTTTATAGCTTTTTTTCTTGTTTGAATATATAAAAATTTTAATATGGGCAGTTTTGTAAATCCTTTGGAAAGGACTTTGGTACACCCTTACATACTGGATTTTATCGTAGGGGATATATGTTCTTGTAATGTTCATTCTTTCAAAATAATCTATCTTTACAGCATTTTCACATATGGTGATAGAGCTGGACTTGTAGGAGTACATTCTGAAAAACAGCCAGTATATAAACACACAAAGAATCACCATTAAAGGGATTCTTACAATATCACCGAAATATCCAAAGTGGCGGAGCAAAAACATAGCGGCAACAGTGCCCAGTATAGAGTAAAAGGGGAACCAGAGGTAGGCCATAAATTCAGTTTTAACAGGCCGTACAAGGTAGTCCTCTTTTTTGGGCAGGGTTGTAATTATACCTAAAATCCTGTTTATTGTTTCTTCTCTGTCAGCAGGAATAAGCAGGCTTTTGTCGCCTTTTTGCACACCGCTCCCAATAGTACGGATATAGGCGCTTTTAAGGTTGAGTATCATCATTAATATGCTCTGCTTGATTTGTATTGCGTTAATTTTTTCTGTGGAAGTAACAAATTCACTTCTGCTTAAAAATCCCCTGCTTATGTGGATAAAGCTTTTGCTTATGTTAGCTTTGAAGAAAGAATACCTCCAAAGCTGAACAAAGTAGGTGAATCCCCAGCCAATAAGTATAAGAGTGGCAAGGCCTGAAACAGCAGGGGGCACGCCGATTTTAATAATATAGTTTGTAATGTCGGAACTGTGTCTCAGGAAATTTGTAAGGTAAGTATCGGATACTTTGGACAGCTCATAGAGGGTTGGTGCAGCAACAAGCAAACCTGTAAGGGAGTTGCTCCAGGTTGCCGCCATAAGAAGTATTCTTAAACTGCCTCCGTGATATATAAGACCTCCGGTTTTTTTCTGAAAAATTTTTCCCAAAAGAGCCTTTGAATTTCTCTTTCTCAAAAAAATAGAATATGAACCCTTTTGGGAGTATGAGCCGGGGGTGCTTACAATAAACTTTCTTGCTCCAAAAAGTCTGTAAAGAATACTTTTTTCAATAAAAACAGACTGGATACAGTCATAGGGAATATCCGCCCTTTTTTTAAAGAAAAATCCCTTTTTGGTGTAGACGCTTTTATCTTTCTCCATATACTGCATACTTTTATATTCAAGTATAAGGGCTGTAGTAACTAAAATTACAAACAATCCGGAAAATCCATAGTTTGCAATTATGGCAGGAAGGGAGGTAGGGTTAAAAAGCAAATGTTGTATTATAGGCAGGGCAAGGAGAACTACAAAGCTGGGCATACTGTCAAACAGCGTATATATGTGGGCCTTTTTATAGGTCTTAAGACTGTGCTTTTTCACATTGTATCCCCTTTCTGCCTTTTTAAAAAATTATTCCGTATAAGTTCTGAATCTGTATCCCAGGTCTGAATCAACCTGGCTGACATAGACTGTGGCTCCTGCTGTATGGAAAGCCACGGTATAAACCTTAAAAAATCTCTGGACAGGGCTTTGTATCAGTTCGACATACTGTATTTTGTCGGCCAGTATGTTCATACGCTTTTTTATTATTACACCTTTTACTATGGTAAGTCCGTCTTTTCGTACATTAAGACTTGTTACATGGTATACATAGGGAATTGCAACAAACATTGTAAAGAGATAAACTACAGTTCCCCCAAGGGCGATATAGATTGGTACAACGGAAAAAAAGAAATTTAATCCGCCGTCAAAAAATGCAAACAAAAGAAAAATAAAAGTTGTTCTCGTCCGCCATACTTTTTTTGCGTTTTTGGACAGTTTTTGCGTCATAATAATCACCCCGGTCTTGAAAAAGATTATATGTTCATTATATATAATTTAAAACAACTTGACAAGTTTATATTTATACAGTAAAATACTATACAGAAAATAGAGGTTTTCTGCACAATTTTATATATTTAAAGCTATGATGGGGAGGAGTAGAAAATCCCGTTATTTTCAGAGAACTGCCGGTTGGTGCAAGGCAGTAGTACAGATTTTTGAAAGTAGCCCCTGAGTCGACTGCCCAAAGTTTTCCGTTAAGCAGTTGCGGAGGTTCACCGTTACAGGAACAGCATTCGGAATTTCTATTCCTGATGTGTGAGGCTTTCAAAGGCGAATTAGAGTGGTACCACGGAGTTTGTGCTTCGTCTCTTATGAGACGGAGTGTTTTTTATTATAACAGTGCTTTTAGTATGGCAGAAATAACCTTGTTACATTCAAAGTATAAAATATGACTTAAAAGAGATAGGGGATTACAAGATGTTACTTACAGGTGCAGACATTATTTGTGAATGTTTAATTGAACAGGGTGTTGATACTGTATTCGGCTACCCGGGAGGAGCCGCACTGAATACATATGACGCTCTCTACAAATACAGTGACAAAATTACACATATACTTACAGCTCACGAACAGGGAGCTTCCCACGCCGCAGACGGCTATGCCCGTTCAACGGGAAAGGTGGGAGTTGTACTATCAACCTCAGGACCCGGGGCAACCAACCTTGTTACAGGTATTGCTACAGCCAATATAGACTCAATCCCTGTTGTCGCAATCTGCGGTAATGTTCAGAGGGAGCTTATTGGCAAGGATTCTTTCCAGGAGGTTAATATTTCAAAGGTGGTAGAGCCCATTACAAAAGCAAGTTTTCTTGTTACAGAAATGGAAGATTTGGCCCCCACAATACGCAAGGCCTTTGAAATTGCACAGACAGGTCGCAAAGGCCCTGTTCTCATAGACATTCCAAAGGACATTACGGCAATGAAGTGTGAGTTTACACCTGTTGAAAGGTTTGAGGCAGATAACAGGGGCTACTTTGATGATAAAAATATTGGTAAGGTTACAGAATATATTAAAGAGGCAAAGAACCCTATAATATATGCAGGCGGAGGTATTATTTCTGCTGACGCCTGTGACGAGTTTGTAGAGTTTGCAGAAAAGATTGATGCTCCGGTCTGCTGTTCCCTTATGGGTCTTGGCTGTATACCTGCCGACCACCCTCTTTTTGTGGGAAATATCGGTATGCACGGCGGTTACGAAACGGGAATGGCCACAGAGAGCGCAGACCTTATTATCGCCTGCGGAGCAAGATTTTCCGACAGGGTTGCAGGAAATCCGGAAAAGTTCGGCCAACAGGCAAAGATTGTTCACCTTGATATTGATGAAAACGAGATACACAAAAATGTTAAGGTTGACACATATGTTATAGGGGATTTGAGAGATACCCTTAAAAAGCTTAACAACTGTATTGAGCAGAAGAAAAACCCACAGTGGATAGAAACTGTAAAGGAATGGAAAAGAGAGGTTTCTATCAGTTCGGTAAACAAGGACGGCTACTGCCACCCCTATCAGATTTTAGACGAAATCAACAAAATAAAAGACAGAGAGGATTTTGTTGCAACCGATGTTGGCCAGCACCAGATGTGGGTTGCACAGAGAACAGAATTTTTAACCCCACGCACATTCCTTACTTCCGGCGGACTGGGCACAATGGGCTTTGGCCTTGGAGCCTCTATCGGGGCAAGTATGGGAAACAAGGATAAGAGAGTATTTCTTGTAACGGGGGATGGCTCTTTCCATATGAATATCAATGAGCTTGTTACACTTAAATCCTATAATATTCCGGTTGTGGTTGTAGTTATGAACAACTCTGTTTTGGGTATGGTTCGCCAGTGGCAAAAGTTGTTTTATAATAACCACTTCTCCCAGACCGACCCTCACAGAGCAACAGATTTTGTTAAGGTTGCAGAGGGATACGGCATTAAGGGTATGAGAATTGAAAAGCCGCAGGAAATTAGAGAGGTTCTTAAAAAGGCATATGATATGAATGAACCGGTTGTTGTGGACTGCGTAATCAGTCCCGACGAAAATGTTCTTCCAATGATTCCTCCGGGAAAGACAGTTCAGGATATAGTTACTTCTATGGACTAAGTGAAAAAATGGAGTTGTACTGTGTACAGCTCTTTTTTTCTTCTTTATATTCTTATTATTCTTATATTCTTTAGTTGTGGCGATTTGCTGGCGACTTGTTGGCGACCTGCCGGCGATTTGCCGTGGATTAAATTTTAATTTGTAAGAATTTTACGGGATTTTTACTTACATTTTTGCCGGCGATTTTTTAATGTTATATTTTGGTTTTTTACAGAAGAAAAATCAGCCGAAAAAAGGGTGAGAAAATATTTACGGGACTTTTGTGTGTTGCCAAAATACCGTTTTTATGTTATACTATCTTTATATCTTTAAGCGGCTTTGGAAAAGAATTATTATAAGGAAGTGATTTTTTTGAGCAGATACAGCGATTTAAGACCGGAAATTCTTGAGCTTAGCAAACTATGCAGTGAAAACGGTGTAATTGACCAGAAATTTTATACTAAATACGATGTGAAAAGAGGACTTCGTGATTCAGACGGTAAAGGCGTGCTGACGGGTCTTACAGAAATTTCTGAAGTTAATTCCTACAAAGAGGAAAACGGAAAAAGAATACCTATCCCGGGCCAGCTCTTTTACAGAGGCTATAGCATAGAGGACCTTGTTAAGGGATTTATCTATGACGAGCATTATGGATTTGAAGAGGTTTCATATCTGCTCCTTACAGGTGAACTTCCAAACAGGGAACAGTTGGAAAGCTTTAGTAGTATTTTAGGATATTACAGAACCCTGCCCGATTCATTTGTTCGTGATATTATTATGAAAGCTCCTTCAAGGAATATTATGAACGCCCTTGCAAAGCAGGTTCTTACACTCTACAGCTATGACGAAAACGCAGAGGACATCTCTGTGCCTAATGTAGTGCGCCAGTGTATGCAGTTAATTGCCCTTTTACCTGTACTTGCAGTTTACAGCTATCAGGCGTTTAACTATTTCCACAACAAGCAGAGTCTTTTTATCCACTCCCCACGACCCGACCTTTCAACAGCGGAGAATATTCTCTATATGCTCCGTCCCGATAACAAGTACACAAAATTAGAGGCAAAGCTCCTTGATATGGCTTTGGTACTCCACGCTGAACATGGCGGCGGTAACAATTCCTCATTTACAACCCATGTTGTTACATCTTCGGGTACAGATACATATTCTGCAATCGCAGCGGCTCTCTGTTCCCTTAAAGGACCTAAGCACGGCGGTGCAAATATTAAGGTTATCAAGATGATAAGATATGTTAAGGAAAGTGTTACGGACTGGAACGACAAGGACCAGATAAGAACCTGTCTTACAAAAATTCTTGACAAAGAGGCTATGGACAAAGCAGGTCTTATCTATGGTATGGGTCACGCAATATACACGGTTTCCGACCCAAGAGCCAGAGTGTTTAAGAGGTTTGTTAAATCTCTTTCAGAGGAAAAGGGCAGACAGGCGGAGTATCAGCTTTACAACAATGTTGCCGAGGTTGCGGCAGAACTTATTATGGAAAGAAGTAAGTCCAAAAAGCATGTTTCTGCAAATGTTGATTTCTACAGCGGTTTTGTTTACAGTATGCTTGACCTGCCAACTAAACTGTTCACACCTCTCTTTGCTATTGCAAGGGTAAGCGGCTGGAGTGCTCACCGCATTGAAGAACTTGTGAACCCAAGTAAGATTATTCGTCCGGCATATCAGAATGTTCATGAGAGAATGACATATGTGAAGATGGACGACAGAAAATAATAGTAATTTTAAGAGTGTGCCTTTGGTACACTCTTTTTTTAGGTGAAAAAGTTACAATATGTAAATTTACTTGCAAAAGAATTACAATAATGTTATA
>CANROX010000019.1 GCA_947632335.1 uncultured Clostridia bacterium | reverse complement strand
TTTAAAAATATTTAAAAGAATGTTAAAAATAAAGAACAATAAAACAAAAAAGCCCGATAAAATCGGACTTTTTTTGGTGGGAGATGGTGGATTCGAACCACCGAAGGCATCGCCAGCAGATTTACAGTCTGTCCCCTTTGGCCACTCGGGAAATCTCCCATATGTAAAGCCTACCGATTTTCAGTAGGCTTCTTTTGGAGCTGGTGGACGGACTTGAACCCCCGACCTGCTGATTACAAATCAGCTGCTCTACCAACTGAGCTACACCAGCTAATGTTGGCGCCAAAATTCAACGCTCATTTAATATACCACAAGATTAGAGGGTTGTCAATAATTTTTTAAAAAAATTAAAAATTTTATTTTCCCTGTATTAACGGAAAAGTCTAAGTAATAATATAGTGAGGTGTTTGATTTGGATAAAACTTACTACAAGGTTTTTTTGTGCAGAAAAAGGCTGTTGCTTATTGCCCTGCTTAACTTTTCCGACTGGCTTTGCACAATTACTCTACTGCGCCACGAGGGATTTTTTGAAGTAAATCCCCTTATGGTTCAGCTTGTTGACAGCCCTCTTTTATGCTTTTTGATAAAGTGCATACTTCCTTTTTGTCTTATACTCTATATTTATAAAATGCTCCCGAAAAGCGGTGAAAGGCTAATCGCTGTTGTTTCCTCCTCAATGCTGGTTATTACCGGATTTTATTTGGCTATCAACATACTGCACATATTTAATTTTATAATTTTGTTTATTTTGCAGTAAGATACCCCCTTTTATTTCCAAAGAAAGGGGGTATTTTTCTTTTAAAGCACGAAAACCCTATATATACTGTGATATAATAAAATGAAAATATATCCGCCTGTGGCGCAGCTGGATAACGCAGCAGATTCCGATTCTGAAGAACGCAGGTTCAAATCCTGTCAGGCGGACCAAAAGTATAATACAACTATACAGCAGTTGAAAGGAGCAAAAGTATGAAAAAGAAAATAATAACCCTCTTATCCTGCGATATTGTAATTGCACTGGTAATTTTTTTAAGGGTACAGATTAAGAAGAGCGCCCTTTCCTCTATTACTCCTGCAACCAGCGATTCAGCGGTGTTAGGCATTTACACGGAAAGCAACTGGCTTGTTATGCTTACAATGCTTATTGTGGGGGCAGTGGTAAGCCTTATGGCTGTGTCAAAAACTGACAAAATCTCTCATATAGCTGCTGATATAATTTTTATCGGTATTCCCGGAGCAGTTATGTCCCTGTGGTGGAGATTCATAGCCTATATGGGCTGGGGATATTTTTCAAGCTACCAGGAGCTTGGCGCATACATAGGTTCTATTATGGTGGGCGTGTGCGGATTTAAGGTTATTTTGTTTATTATAAAAAAGGTGAGGGAAAATGGGCGTTCTCAATAAGGTGAAAAACAGGCGCCTTGTTAAAAGAAATGTTATTTGGACTATAAGCAGGATTTTTCTTTGGCTCACGGCTGTGCAGTGTCTTGTATTTGCAGTACAGGGATTTGTGATTTTCTTTAAAATGCCCATATCCGATATACCTGTAAAATACTGTATTTATGCAGTTTTTCAGGCAATATGCGTTGTTATGAATGTTTTGGCAGTATTTATGAACAGACGGTATGTAAATATTCCCATTTCAATTTTGTCGGTTGTGTTTATGCTGGGCACAATATCTTTAGGCATATTAAATTTGCAAACAAATTATATATTGCTCCTTAGTGTGGTTCCTGCTCTGACTGTTATTTTCTGTGTAATTGCCCTAATTCTCCAGTTCTGTTCCCCAAAAAAGGGAGAACAGGATTCCCTTATAAAGGTGGCAAAGGTAAAGCCGGATTTTGACTTTCAGCCGGAGGATATGATTGACCACTACAAAATGTCCCTTAAAGAAATTGAGGACAGGTACGATATGGGCAACAGGGACAGGCAGACCTTTGAAAAGGAAAAGGAAGAACTGATGCAGGATATGTACCACATTCTTAACGAATTTGTGGGCGGTGACGAGGTCAGCCTTATATATAAGCTGGAAACCCTTTATCAGGCAAAGAACGAGTGCATTATATCAGAGGACAACTATCTTATGTGGAAAACACAAATTATTAAAGACCACAACTCTGTCAGGGACGCACATATGAAAAATGAGGAACTTCTGGAAAACGGAAGTATTACAAAAACAGAGTACGACCATAGGGAAGAGCTTATAAAGGACGAATTATAGTCATATTAAATGGGGCGTTCCTGTTTTGAGGCCGCCCTGTTTCTGCTAAGGGTGATATAATTATGGTGGATAAAATTGGGTAGGACGGTGCTTATGAATCAGAAAGAAGTGCTGGACTTTGTTCTTGATATGGACAAAAGAGCCGATAGAAGAGTGGCAGAACTGTTTGTAAGGATAGTCAGGGATTTGCTTGACAACTACACGGTTCAGCTAATGAAAAACTTTATTCAGCATGGGGAAACATCAACATTTAAGCACTGTGTTGCAGTTTCCTACAAAAGCTTTAAGACCGCTCTGAGGCTGGGTCTTGACTACAGAGCCTGCGCCAGAGGAGGACTGCTCCACGATTTGTTCCTCTACGACTGGCACGATAAGTCTGTCAGAGGAAATTTACATGGTTTTTATCACCCGGGAAAGGCCCTTGAAAATGCGGAAAAACAGTTTGAACTTTCCTGCAAGGAAAGGGAAATTATAAAAAAACATATGTGGCCCCTTACAATTATTCCCCCAAAGTGCAGAGAGGCCTATGTTATCTGTTATTTTGACAAGGTTTGCACCTCTGTGGAAGTAATGAGGGAATGGGGAAATCTTGTAAAGAAACTTATGAAAAGAAAGTTATATAGTAAAAAGGGGTAGGGGTTTATGAATATAGTACAATATTTTATTGCCTTTATTTCCTTTAGCTTTATAGGCTGGGTCTATGAAACTGCCTTATATACACTACAGGAAAAGCGCTTTATTTCCTCCGGCTTTTTAAAAGGTCCCTGCTGTCCTATTTACGGAGGGGGCGCTGTAATGATGATGTTTTGTTTTTACGGCAGAACGGATAATCCCTTTATTATCTTTTTTGGAGGAATGGCTCTTGCCGTAACCCTTGAATACCTTACGGCAGTGCTGCTGGAAAATATTTTTCATAAAAAATGGTGGGATTACAGCAATTTAAAATTTAATTTTCAAGGCAGGATTTGCCTTTTAGGGGCTGCTGCCTTTGGGGTAATGTGTCTTTTGCTGTGCAAGATTATTCAGCCCGTATTTACGGCACTGCTTGAAATGATACCCTACCCGGTTCAGCTTTGGGTATCGGCGGTGATGGCAGTTGCTTTTTGTGCAGACTGTGCAGTAACCATAATTCAGCTTATTAGGAAAAAGGACAGGGGAAAAGAGTGTAAAAATCAGCTCCCCGACCTTAATATACAGGCGCTGCTGGAATACATAATTCCCAAAAGAAAACATAAGATTAATAAATAAAATCCTTTTATACCGGTGCGGGGAGTAAATATGATAGAGTATATTACCCAGATAGATTTTAATATTTTATATTGGATACAGGAAAATATAAGGTGCGCCTTTTTGGATTTCCTCATACCTATATTCAGCTACCTCCAGGAGGGCGGCTTTTTATGGATTGTTACGGCAGTTGTTCTGATATGCTTTAAAAAAACAAGGTACTGCGGTATAGCTATTTTAATTGCTATGCTCATTGATACCCTTATAATTGAGTATGGGGTGAAATTCCTGTTTGACAGGGAAAGGCCCTGCAATCAGGTGGAGGATATAGCAATGCTGGTGAAAAAGCCCAACTCCTACGGCTTTCCCTCCAACCATACGGCAAGCGCCTTTGCGGCGGCTGTAGCTGTGGCTATGACACTAAAGAAGAAAGCCTTTGCAATTCCCGGCTTTGTATTTGCCTTTTTAGTAGGCTTTTCAAGGCTTTATGTGTTTGTCCACTTTCCGACAGATGTGTTTGCAGGCGCTGTGGCAGGCTCTCTTATCGGCATAGGGGTATGCCTTGTTATGGATAAAAGCGGATTTAAAAAACTGCTTGAAAGGAAAAATATAATTGGGGGATAATGTAATGGACAGATTGAAAATTGAAAACCTTTATAATCTTCAGGAAACCATAGGAAAGGATTTGTTTGAGGGTCTTACATACCCGTGGGAGGCGCTTCCTCTCATAGGGGATTTTATTGTTAAGCTGGGAAATACCCTTGACCCTGAAAAGTTTGAAAAGCGGGGAGAAGATATATGGATTGCAAAGTCCGCAAAGGTGTTTGACTCCGCCTGTCTGACAGGTCCTCTTATAATAGATGAAGATGCAGAAGTTCGCCATTGTGCATTTATCAGGGGAAAGGTTATTGTAGGCAAGGGCGCTACTGTGGGAAATTCTACAGAGCTTAAAAATTCTATACTTTTTAACGGCGTTCAGGTTCCCCACTACAACTATATTGGGGACAGCATACTGGGGTACAAGTCCCATACAGGGGCAGGTTCTATTACCTCCAACCTTAAAAGCGACAAAAGTCTTGTAACTGTTCTTCTTGAGGGCAAAAAGGTTGAAACAGGAGTTAAAAAGTTTGGAGCAATGATTGGGGACAATGTTGAAGTGGGCTGTAACTCCGTTCTCAATCCCGGTACGGTTATCGGCAAAAAGACAAATGTATATCCCCTTTCCTTTGTAAGGGGATATGTGCCTGCCAATTCCATATATAAAAGACTTGGGGAAGTGGCAGAAAAATATTAAAATAATTTAAGGGCAGTAAAAACTGCCCTTTTTTTAGTATTCAATGCCCATTCTTGCGCCGACGCCCTTGTCGTAGGGGTGGACAACCTTTTTCATTTCCGTTGCATAGTCTGCCAGTTCAAGAACCCTTTGGCTTGGATTGTGGCCTGTAAGTACAATTTCAATGTTCTTTGGGGCGTTTGCCAAAAAGTCGAAAAGCTCCGTTTCTGTCAGCATATTGTTTTCGATTGCCCCGAAAATTTCGTCGAACACCACCATATCGAATTTGCCTGTAAGGACGCTGCGTACACTGCCATCAAATATATTTCGGCAGTCCTGTTTGCACATTAGCTTTTCCTCATCAGTCATAAACTTTACAAATTTAATTTTGTCCGGACAAGGTGTAAGTTCAATGTTGGGAATAAGGCGGAGGGCTTTTCTTTCTCCTGTTTCTTCACTTTTCAGAAACTGGACAAACAGGATTTTCCTGCCATAGCCTGCCGCCCTCATAGCTATCCCTATGGAGGAAGTTGTCTTGCCCTTTCCGTTTCCAAAATATATATGAAGCATTCTCCTGTCCCCTTTATTTGTTTCTATTAATATAATATAACTATTTAAAAAATTTATCAAGTATGATATAATCAAAAAAGTGCAGTTTGAAATAAGGAAAGGTGAAGAGTATGAAGTACAGTCAAAAGAGAAAAAAGCAAATGCTTGTTATAAGAATTGTTGCCCTGATAATAGCGGTGCTTTTAATCGGCTCTATTATAACTGCGGCAGTTGTAACGGCGTAGCTTTAAAGGGCGAAAAGGAACATAAAAAAATTAATATTGTGCAATATTAACAAAAAATCCGGATAAAGTCCCTGAAAAATTTTTACAGTAATATTTAGGTAAACCTTGAAAAAATACTGTAAAGGTGTATAATAGTATGTGCGTGACTGCGATAGATATGCGAAGAAGCGGGAGGTTGCAGCTGAAAAATGCTGGTTTTTCCGTGGAGTATGTCCGATTTTAAACCGGGCGATTAAGTTAAGATTTGAAGCATAAGACCCCTAAGAGGGGTACTATGTCTTTATTGCGCTTTAATAACCCGAATGAATAAAATTTATTCGGTTTTTTTAATGCAGGGGTGCGAAACACCCGCTTGCGTTATTAGTTTAAAGCACGCCCGCCAACTCAAAATTTATTTAAGGAGGCGTTATTATGGCAGTCAAGGAAAAAATTCGTATAAGGCTTAAAGGGTATGACCATCAGCTGGTTGACCAGTCAGCTGAAAGAATCGTAGCAACAGCAAAGAGAACAGGCGCAAGGGTTTCAGGCCCTGTACCTCTTCCAACACAGAAGCAGGTTGTTACAATTCTTAGAGCTGTTCACATGTACAAGGACAGCCGTGAACAGTTTGAGATGAGAACCCACAAAAGACTTATCGATATTTTAAGACCGTCCAACAAGACGGTTGAGGCTCTTATGAGCTTAGAGCTCCCTGCAGGCGTTGATATTGAAATTAAGTTATAATTTTTGTCAACCTACCGGTAGACAGGGTCAATGTCGGGAAACCGACCAATAACCTAAAAGGAGGAAAAAGTAATGCAAAAGGCATTAATCGGAAAGAAAGTCGGTATGACTCAGATTTTCGACGAAAAGGGACGCTTTGTTCCCGTAACTGTTGTTGAAGCAGGTCCTTGTGTTGTTTCAATGAAAAAGACAGTTGAAAATGACGGCTACGCAGCAGTCCAGATGGGCTACGGCGATATGAAGCCAAACAAGGTAAACAAGCCTATGAAAGGTCATTTTGACAAGGCTGATGTTGCTCCAAAGAAGTATCTTAAGGAATTTAAGTTTGAGGACACAGAGGCTTATAATGTAGGCGACATTGTAAAAGCAGATGTATTTGAAGTTGGTAACAAGGTAGATGTTACCGGCAAGAGCAAGGGTAAGGGCTTTGCAGGCGTTATTAAGAGATGGAATTTCCAAAGACTTAAGGAAACCCACGGTTCAGGTCCTTGCGTAAGAGACGGCGGTTCTATGGGTTGCTGTTCATCACCATCCCGTGTATTTAAGGGAAAGAAGATGGCAGGCCACTTAGGAGCCGAAAAGGTAACAGTTCAGAATCTTGAAATTGTTATGATTGACCCGGAAAACAATCTGGTTGCCATTAAGGGCGCTATTCCGGGCCCTAACAAAGGCATCGTAGTAATTAAAGATTCTGTAAAGGCTTAAGAAAGGGGGACTACAAATGCCAAGTATTAATGTTGTAGATATGAAAGGTTCCAAGGCAAAGACAATAGAGCTTATGGACAGCGTTTTCGCCATTGAACCCAACGAGGCAGTAATGCATCAGATGGTAGTTCTCTATCTCGCTAACCAGCGTCAGGGTACACAGAGCGCTTTAACCCGTTCAGAGGTATCAGGCGGCGGAAGAAAGCCATGGAGACAGAAGGGAACAGGCCGTGCAAGACAGGGTTCTACAAGAGCTCCCCAGTGGACACACGGCGGTGTAGTTTTTGCTCCAAAGCCAAGGAATTACAGCTTCAGTGTAAATAAAAAGGTAAGAAGACTTGCTATGAAGTCCGCATTATCTTCAAAGGTTTCAGCAGATGAGATTATTGTAGTGGATAAGATTGCACTTGACGACTACAAGACAAAGACTATGGTTGAAATGCTCAAGGCTATCGGCTCTGAGAAGAAAACTCTTATTGTTCTTCCCGAGGTTGACAGCAAGGTAATAAAGTCAGCTAATAACATTCCGGGTGTAAAGACCTGTCAGCACAACGAAATTAATGTTTATGACATTCTCAACGCAGATAAGGTTGTATTTACAGAGGAATCTATTAAGAAGATTGAGGAGGTGTACGCATAATGTTAGCACACGATATTATTATCCGCCCCATTATTACAGAAAAATCAATGATGGGTATTGCAGAAAAGAAGTACACCTTTGAGGTTGCTAAGACAGCTACCAAGATTGATATTGCAAATGCAGTAGAAAAGGCCTTTAAGGTAAAGGTAGCAAAGGTTAACACAGTAAGTGTTCGTGGCCGTCTTAAAAGACAGGGCAGAACACAGGGTTACACAAAGTCTTGGAAAAAAGCTATTGTTACACTTACACAGGACAGCAAGAGCATTGAATTTTTTGAAGGCATGATGTAAGCCTAAAATATTAAAATTACTATACTAATATATATAGGCAGAATGTATGGGGGAATTCCCCGCAAAGCCATCATGAGGAGAGTGAAATCACATGGCCATTAAGGTATATAAGCCGACCACAAACGCTCGTCGTAATATGTCGGTTACTGATTACTCACTTCTTTCAAAGGTATCACCTGAAAAGAGTTTACTTGAACCCATTAAGAAGAATGCGGGTCGTAACTCCTACGGTAGAATTACTGTTCGCCACAGAGGCGGCGGTAACCGCAGAAAGTACAGAGTAATTGATTTTAAAAGACAGAAGTTTGACATTCCTGCAACGGTTAAGACCCTTGAATATGACCCTAACCGTTCAGCATTTATCGCTTTAATCCAGTACGAGGACGGCGAAAAGTCATATATTATTGCACCACAGGGATTAAAGGTAGGGGACACAGTTGTTGCCGGTCCTACAGCTGATATTAAGCCGGGCAACGCATTACCTTTGGAGGCAATCCCAACAGGTACATTTATTCACAATATTGAGCTTTATCCCGGCAGAGGCGCCCAGGTTGCCCGTTCAGCAGGCAATATGGCACAGCTTATGGCTAAGGAAAACGGTATGGCTCTTTTAAGACTTCCCTCCGGCGAACTCAGAAACGTTCCTGCCGGCTGTATGGCTACAATCGGTGTTGTAGGCAACGCAGACCACGAGAATGTTAAAATCGGTAAGGCCGGAAGAAAGAGAAATATGGGTTGGAGACCAACAGTAAGAGGTTCTGTAATGAATCCTAACGACCATCCGCACGGCGGTGGTGAGGGTAAGTCCCCTGTAGGACGCCCGGGTCCATGCACACCTTGGGGCAAACCTGCTCTTGGTTATAAAACTCGTAAACACCACAAGGCTTCTGACAAGTTAATTGTAAGAAGAAGAAACGGTAAGTAAGACGGAAGGAGCTTAATTTAATATGAGTAGAAGTACTAAAAAGGGCCCTTTTGTCCAGCCTAAGCTGCTCGAAAGAGTCATTGATATGAACGAAAAGGGAGAAAAGAGAATTCTCAAGACATGGTCAAGAAGCTCAACAATTTTCCCTGAATTTGTAGGTCACACATTTGCAGTCCATGACGGACGCAAGCATGTTCCGGTATATGTAACCGAAGATATGGTTGGTCACAAGCTGGGTGAGTTTGCACCAACAAGAACATTCAGAGGTCACGCCGGCAGCAAGACATCTAAATAAGCGGAAGGAGTAAGCAAGATGGAAGCAAAAGCATATGCAAAATATGTCCGCATTTCACCTCGTAAGGTTTCAGTTGTACTTGACCTTATCAGAGGTAAGGACGCTAAACTTGCAAAGGCTATTCTCGAGCATACCCCAAAGGCCGCTTGCCAGCCACTTCTCAAGCTGCTCAAGTCAGCAGTAGCAAATGCTGAGAATAACCACGATATGGATACATCTGCACTTTATGTTGCAGAATGTTCAGTAAGCCAGGGCCCGATTCTCAAGAGAATCAGACCGAGAGCCCATGGCAGAGCATACAGGATTGATAAGAAAACATCTCACATCAGTCTTGTGCTCAAAGAGAAAGAATAAAGGAGGGTTTGTAGTACTATGGGACAGAAAGTTAATCCACACGGTCTGCGTGTAGGTATAATTAAAGACTGGGATTCCAGATGGTTTGCCAGCAAAAAGGATTTCGGCGATACTCTTGTTGAAGACTACAACCTTCGTAAGGTATTAAAGAAACAGCTTTACAGCTCAGGTATCTCCAAGATTGAAATTGAGAGAGACGGCAAGAAAGTAAGACTTCACATTCACTGCGCAAAGCCCGGTATGATTATCGGTAAGGGCGGAAGTGAAATTGAAAAGTTAAGATTACAGTGCGAAAAGTTTTTAAACAAGCCTGTAAACATCAATATTATTGAGGTTAAGCACCCTGACTTAGACGCACAGCTGGTTGCTGAGAATATTGCACTCCAGCTTGAAAAGAGAATTTCTTTCCGCCGTGCCATGAAACAGAGCATCGGCAGAAGTATGAAGTTCGGCGCAAAGGGTATTAAGACAATGTGTTCCGGCAGACTTGGCGGAGCAGAAATTGCCAGAAGTGAGCAGTATCACGAGGGCACAATTCCCCTTCAGACACTTAGAGCAGACATTGACTACGGCTTTGCAGAGGCAAACACAACATACGGTAAAATCGGTGTTAAGGTTTGGATTTACAATGGCGAAGTAATCGGCGGTGTTCAGAAACGCAGTGAACGCACCGAGCGTCCGGCTCGCAGAGAAGGAGGCAAGAAGTAATGTTATTACCAAAGAGAGTAAAGTACAGAAGAGTACACAGAGGTCGTATGACAGGTAAGGCTTTGAGAGGTAATAAAGTTACTTACGGTGATTACGGTCTTCAGAGTACTGAACCTGCATGGATTACATCAAACCAAATTGAAGCAGCCCGTGTTGCTATGACGCGTTACTGCAAGCGTTTTGGTAAGGTATGGATTAAGATTTTCCCTGATAAGCCGGTTACAGCAAGACCTGCCGAAACCCGAATGGGTAAAGGTAAAGGTGCTCCGGAATACTGGGTAGCAGTTGTTAAGCCGGGCAGGGTTATGTTTGAGCTTGGCGGAGTTGACGAGGCAACAGCAAGAGAGGCTATGCGTTTGGCTGCCAACAAACTGCCGGTTAAATGTAAGTTTGTTAAGAAGGAGGAAGAAAAGTAATGACAGCACAGGAAATCAGAGAACTTTCTACTGAAGAACAGCAGAATAAGTTAAAGGACCTTAAAGAAGAGCTTTTCAACCTTCGTTTTCAGCTTGCAATTAACCAGCTTGATAACCCAACAAGAATTAAGGCAGTCAAAAAGGATATTGCACGCATTTCAACAATTCTTCGTGAAGATGAATTGTCTGAAGAATAAGGGAGGATACAATAATGAGCGATAGAAATAACAGAAGAACTGTTGTCGGCAAGGTTGTATCTGACAAGATGGATAAGACCATTGTAGTTGCAATCGAAGACAGCGTTAAGCACAAGCTGTATAACAAGGTTATTAAAAGAACTGTTCGCTATAAGGCACACGACGAAAACAATACAGCAGGTGTGGGCGACAGAGTAAGAATTATGGAAACTCGTCCGTTATCCAAGGATAAGAGATGGAGATTAGTCGAGATTATTGAGAAAGCTAAATAAGTTAGCTTGAGAAAAAGGAGGAACACACTGTGATTCAGCAGCAGACTTATCTCAAGGTAGCCGACAATACTGGCGCTAAGGAACTTATGTGCATTCGTGTTCTCGGCGGTACCAAGAGAAGATATGCCAACATTGGCGATATTGTGGTTGCTTCAGTTAAAAAAGCAACACCAGGCGGCGTTGTAAAGAAGGGTGATGTTGTTCGTGCAGTTGTTGTACGCTCAGCTAAGGGTGTTCGCAGAGAAGACGGCACTTACATCCGCTTTGACGAAAACGCAGCAGTTATTATTAAAGACGACAAAAGCCCAAGAGGCACTCGTATTTTCGGACCGGTAGCTCGTGAGCTTCGTGAAAAGGATTTTACAAAAATTCTTTCACTTGCTCCCGAAGTACTTTAATGGAGGTGTCAAGCTATGAATAACAAGGTTCATGTAAAAACAGGCGACACCGTTGTAGTAATTAGCGGTAAGGACAAAGGCAAAAAGGGCACAGTTCTTGCAGTTTCACCAAAAGAGGGCAAGGTTATCGTAGAAAAGATTAATATGGTATCCAAGCATGTTAAGCCAAGAAAAATGGGTGAACAGGGCGGTATCATTAAGGCTGAAGGCGCTATGTACGCCTCAAAGGTTCAGCTTGTATGCCCAAGATGCAAGAAGCCTACAAGAGTTGCCCACAATGTAAACTCAGACGGCACAAAGGACCGCATTTGCGCAAAGTGTAAAGAACAGATTTAAAGGAGGATTTCATCATGGCAAGACTAAAGACTTTCTATAATGAGGAAGTTGCACCGGCTCTTATGAAGAAGTTCTCTTATAAGAGCGTAATGCAGATTCCCAAGATTGATAAGGTTGTTATCAATGTAGGCGCCGGAGAGGCCAGGGAAAACTCAAAGGTTATTGACGCAATATGCACAGACCTTAGAGCAATTACAGGCCAGCAGCCAATGGTTTGTAAGGCAAGAAAATCAGTTGCCAACTTTAAGCTGAGAGAGGGTATGCCAATCGGCTGTAAGGTAACATTAAGAGGAGAAAGAATGTACGAATTTATCGACCGTCTTTTCAATGTTGCTTTACCCAGAGTCAGAGACTTCAGAGGTATCAACGGCAACTCCTTTGACGGCAGAGGCAACTACAATATGGGAATTAAGGAACAGTTAATTTTCCCTGAAATTGATTACGATAAGATTGACAAGGTTCGTGGTATGGACATTTGCTTTGTTACCACAGCCAAAACAGACGAAGAGGGCCGTGAGTTATTATCACTTATGGGCGCTCCATTCACAAGGTAAGGAGGAATATTTGTGGCAAAGACAGCAATGAAAGTAAAACAGCAGAGAAAGCCTAAGTATTCTACAAGAAAGTACTCCCGCTGTAAAATCTGCGGCAGACCACACGCTTACCTCCGTAAGTACGGTATTTGCCGTATCTGCTTCCGTGAACTCGCTTATAAGGGTGAAATCCCGGGCGTTAAGAAAGCAAGCTGGTAAGGAGGTACAATTATGCAGATTACTGATACAATAGCAGACTTACTTACAAGAATCCGTAACGCAAGCTCTGCAAAACACGATACAGTTGATATTCCTGCGTCAAATATGAAAAAGGCCATTTGCCAGATTCTTGTTGACGAAGGCTATATTAAGGAATTTACAACAATGGAAGATGGTAAGCAGGGTGTAATTAAGGTAACACTTAAATACACAGAGGACAAGACTCCTGTTATCACAGGTCTGAGAAGAGTTTCTAAGCCCGGCTTACGCATCTACAGCAATGCAGAGAATTTACCAAGAGTTATGAAAGGCCTCGGTGTTGCAATTATTTCAACATCAAAGGGTATCATGACAGACCGTGAGGCTCGCAAGGCCAATATCGGCGGCGAAGTTCTTGCATATATCTGGTAAGGAGGTGCCGAGATGTCTCGAATTGGAAGAAAACCTATAAATATTCCCGCCGGCGTAACAGTTACAGTTGACGAAGGCGTAGTTACTGTTAAGGGACCAAAGGGACAGCTTACACAGGCTGTTCACCCAAATATGACAGTAGAAATCAATGACAATGCAGTCCAGGTTAAGCGTCCTGACGACGAAAAGCTCAACAGGAGCTTACACGGCCTTACACGCTCTTTAATCGCAAATATGGTTACAGGCGTTACAGAGGGCTATAAGAAGGAGCTTGAAGTAAACGGCGTCGGTTACAGAGTTCAGAAACAGGGTACAAAGCTGGTAATGAACCTTGGTTATTCACATCAGGTTATTGTTGAAGAAAACGATGACATTAAGATTGAAGTTCCCGACCCAAACAATATTGTTATCCTCGGATGTGACAAGCAAAAGGTAGGTCAGTTTGCTGCTGAGGTTAGAGAAAAGCGTCCTCCCGAACCATATAAGGGCAAGGGTATTAAGTATAAGGACGAAGTTATCCGCCGCAAGGAAGGTAAAGCCGGTAAAGGCAAGTAATTAAGGAGTGAATGACAAATGGTAAACAGACCTGATACAAAAAAGGCCCGCCTTAATCGCCACAAGAGAATTCGTGGCAAGGTTAGCGGTACGGCTGAATGTCCACGCCTTTGTGTATTCCGTTCAACCAACAACATCTATGCACAGTTAATTGACGATGTTGCCGGTGTAACACTTGCTGCAGCTTCATCTCTTGACAAGAGCATTAGCGGCAACGGCGGAAACAAAGAGGCAGCAAAACAAGTAGGCAAGCTCATTGCTGCTAAGGCAGCAGAGAAAAATATCGTCAATGTTGTATTTGACAGAGGCGGTAATATCTACCACGGCCGTGTTAAGGAATTGGCCGAAGGCGCCCGTGAGGGCGGCCTCAATTTCTAAGGAAGGGGAGGAATTACTTTGGCTAACTATGATAGAAATGACGACAGATTTACAGAAAGAGTTGTTACAATAAACCGTGTTTCCAAAACTGTAAAGGGCGGTCGTATTTATAAGTTTGCAGCTCTTGTAGTTGTAGGTGACGGCGAAGGAACAGTAGGCTTTGGCATTGGCAAGGCAGGCGAAGTTCCCGACGCTATCAGAAAGGGTATTGAAGAGGCTAAGAAGAACCTTATGAAGGTTTCTTTAAGAGGCACAACAATCCCTCACGAAATCATTGGTGAGTTCGGCGCAGGCAGAGTTCTTATGAAACCTGCTGCCCCCGGTACCGGTGTTATCGCAGGCGGTCCTGTTCGTTCAGTTGTTGAAGCCGTTGGCATCAAGGACATCAGAACAAAGGCTCTGCGTTCAAACAATCCCTGTAATGTAGTTCGCGCTACACTTGAGGGACTTAAAAATTTAAGAACTGCTGAAGAAGTTGCCGCAATCCGTGGCAAGTCAGTAAAAGAAATTTTATAATGGGAGGTTGCTGAAATGAAAATTACTTTGGTAAAGAGCCTTATCGGTTCAAAGAAAAATCAGATTGCAACAGCTCATGCACTTGGCCTTAAAAAGATTGGGGACTGCACAGAACAGCCTGACAATCCTGCAACTAAGGGCAAGATTGCAAAAATCGTTCACCTTGTTAAGGTTGATGCTTAAGGGAGGTGCAAAGTAAAATGAAATTACATGAACTTTCACCAGTAGAAGGCTCTAAAAAGGGCGTAAAGAGAATTGGCCGCGGCCACGGCTCAGGCTGGGGTAAAACCTCCGGCAAGGGTCAGAAAGGTCAGAAGGCTCGTTCAGGGGGCAGCATTCGTCCGGGCTTTGAAGGCGGACAGATGCCACTCCAGAGAAGAATTCCTAAGAGGGGTTTCAACAACATTTTCAGAAAGAAAATTGTTGCCGTCAATGTCAGCAGACTTGAAGAAAAGTTTGAAAACGGCGCAGTTGTTGATGTAAATGCCCTGAGGGACACAGGCATTGTTAAAAATTCTTTTGACGGTGTAAAGATACTGGGCAACGGAGAATTGACAAAGAGCTTAACTGTTAAAGTAGATGCTTTCTCTGAAAAAGCAAAGGAGGCAATCGAAAAGGCAGGGGGAAAGGCTGAGGTGATTTAATTGTTTAAGACAATTAGAAATGCTTGGGCTATTCCGGATTTAAGAAGAAAGATACTTTTTACTCTCCTTATTGTTCTGGTATTCAGAATCGGTTCAATTATTCCTGTTCCTTTCCTGGATATGGGAGCTTTAGGTCAGCTTATGAAGGGTGTTGACGATTCCGGCTCAATGCTTTCATATCTCAACACACTTTCCGGCGGCGCCTTTTCAAACGCAACCCTTTTCGCAATGGGTGTTACACCATATATCAACAGCTCAATTATTATGCAGCTCCTCTGCGTTGCCATTCCTCCGCTGGAGAGAATGACCAAAGAGGGAGAAGTGGGCAGAAAGAAAATCGGTAAGATTACCCGTTATGTAACAGTTCTACTTGGTCTTATCCAGGGCGGCGCTTACTTCTGGTATCTGTACCGTTCCGGTGTTACAACATACAACCAGGGCTTTGACCTTGTGTACTCCGCTGTTATTATTATTCTTGCTTTTACAGCAGGTACTGCCCTTATGATGTGGCTGGGCGAACAGATTAACAGCCATGGTATTGGTAACGGTATCTCAATTCTCCTCTTTGCAGGTATTATTGCAAGATTCCCTTACACAATCAGTATCCTGGGTCAGTACTGGCAGCAGGGTATGGAACAGGACCAGTCATTCCTGGTATTTGTTCCCCTTTGGATTGTAATATTCCTTGGAGTTATTTGGGTTATTACATTTATGCAGGATTCCGAAAGAAGAATCCCAATTCAGTACGCAAAGCGTGTTGTTGGCAGAAAGATGTACGGCGGTCAGTCAAGCTACCTTCCAATCAAGGTTGCTTTGGGCGGTGTTCTTCCTATCATCTTTGCCTCTTCAATTCTTTCAATCCCAAGTACCATTAAGATGTTCTGGCAGCCAAGCGGCGGTTTCTGGGCAAGTTTCTTTGACGCATTCAGCACAGAGGGCTGGCTGTATATGCTGCTTTACTTCATCTTTATTATTGCTTTTGCATATTTCTACACAGCCATTCAGTACAATCCGGTTGAAATGGCAAACAACTTAAAGCAGAATAACGGTACTATCCCGGGTATCAGACCGGGTCATCCAACTGTTGATTTTATTTCAAAAATTCTTTCAAGAATTACACTTATAGGCGCCCTCTTCCTGGCATTGATTGCATTACTTCCACTTGTATATGCAGCTCTGACAGATATGAGAGGTCTTTCAATGGGCGGTACATCAGTTATCATCATTGTAGGTGTTGCTCTTGAAACTTCAAAACAGATGGAATCTCAGATGATGATGCGTCATTATAAGGGATTTCTGGATTAATTAATTGATTTATATAGGAGAAATAACATGAAAATTATATTTTTAGGTGCTCCTGGTGCCGGTAAAGGCACACAAGCTGAAATTGTCAGCAAATCATTAAACATTCCAACAATCTCCACAGGAGATATGATTAGAGAAGCGCTGAAAACCGGCACAGAAATGGGTAAAAAGGCAAAGGCTTATATGGAGGCCGGTGACCTTGTACCCGATCAGGTTGTTATCGGTATTGTTAAGGAAAGACTTGCTCTTGACGACTGCAAGAACGGTTATATCCTTGACGGTTTCCCAAGAACAATTCCTCAGGCCGAGGCTCTGGACGCAATGGGCGCAGATATTGACTGCGTAATTGATATTGAAGTCAAGGACGAAGTTATCATAAACAGAATGTCCGGACGCCGTGTTTGTGAAAAGTGTGGCAAAACCTATCATACAGAGAACAACCCCTCCAAGATTGAGGGAGTTTGCGACGCTTGCACAGGCGCCCTTATTCAGCGCAAGGACGACCACATAGATACAGTTAAAAAGCGTCTTGAAACCTATCATAAGGAAACAGAACCTCTCAAGGGCTATTATGAGGCCCAGGGTAAACTTATTGAAGTTGAAGGTAAGGACGGCAAGGGCAGTATTGAGGCTACCCACGCCCTTATTATGGAAGCCCTTAACAACAGGTAAGAGGTAGTTACAAATGGTAGTAATCAAGTCCTCAAGAGAACTTCAGAAAATGAAGGACGCTTGCAGAATTTCTGCTAATGCACTTGTATTGGCAGGAAAAGCGGTTGAAGTGGGTGTTTCAACCAAAGAGATTGATACTATTGTCCGCAAATATATCGAGAAAGAGGGGGCTAAGCCTTCCTTTCTCGGTTACGGCGGTTTCCCTGCAAGTGCCTGTATTTCTGTAAACAATGTGGTTATCCATGGCATACCAAGCGAGAAACAGATTTTAAAGGAAGGCGACATAGTAAGTGTTGATGTTGGAGCCTTTTTTGAGGGTTTCCACGGCGACAACGCCTACACATTTAAGTGCGGTGATGTAAGTCCCGAGGCAGAGGCACTTCTAAAAGCCACAGAGGAAAGCCTGTACCAGGGTATTAAACAGGCTAAGGCCGGTAACAGGATTGGCGACATCGGCTCAGCTGTTCAGAAGTATGTCGAAGCTCGCAGTTACTCGGTGGTACGAGATTTTGTCGGCCACGGCGTAGGTGCGAAACTACATGAAGAACCAAGTGTACCTAACTATGGAACTCCCGGCAGAGGCGTCAGACTCATTCCGGGTATGACAATCGCCATAGAACCAATGGTTAATATGGGGGATTACAAGGTAAAGGTTTTGTCTGACCAGTGGACAACTGTCACTTCAGACGGAAGCCTTGCGGCTCATTTTGAACATTCAGTAGCTATTACCCCAGACGGCCCCGAAATTCTCACCATTCCCGATATAAAGTGAGGGTATGATGATAAAAGAGGGCAGTATTGTAAAGGCTAAGGCTGGCCGTGATAAAGACGGCTTATTCGTTGTGGTCAGGCTGGAGGGCAGATACGCCTATATAGCTGACGGCAGACGGAGAAAGGTGGAAAAGCCTAAGAAGAAAAAGTTAATCCACTTGCAGCATACAAATAATAATGCACAGAGCTATAAAACCAATGCAGAGATTAAAAAAATCATTAGAGTTTTGGGAGGATTATAATGTCTAAGCAAGATGTTATAGAAGTAGAAGGTACAGTAAAAGAGGCCCTGCCTAACGCACAGTTTAAGGTAGAACTTCAAAACGGCCATGTTATTTTGGCTGTAATTTCCGGCAAGCTGAGAATGAACTATATCAGAATTTTGCCGGGCGACAGGGTAACGGTGGAAATGTCTCCATACGACCTGACAAGAGGAAGAATTACTTGGAGAAGTAAGTAATTTAATATACAGAGTATTTTGGAAAGGAATGATACTTAATGAAAGTCAGACCTTCAGTAAAGAAAATTTGCGACAAGTGCAAGGTTATCAAAAGACACGGTAAAGTTATGGTAATCTGCGAAAACCCAAAGCATAAACAGCGTCAGGGTTAATTTAACGGAATAAACTAAATTTTAGAAATTATTATGGAGGTGCACAATGGCTCGTATAGCAGGTGTTGACTTACCAAGAGATAAGAGAGTTGAAATCGGTTTAACTTATATCTACGGTATTGGTAGAAAGACTGCAACAGACATTATTGCTGCAACAGGTGTTAATCCTGACACAAGGGTTAGAGATTTAACAGAAGAAGATGTTTCAAAGTTAAGAGAGTATATTGATAAAAACTGCGTTGTTGAAGGCGACCTTCGCCGTGACATTGCTTTTGACATTAAAAGACTTATTGAAATTGGCTGTTACCGCGGCGTTCGTCACAGAAAGGGTCTACCGGTAAGAGGTCAGCGTTCTAAGACAAATGCAAGAACCCGTAAGGGCCCCCGCAAGACAATGGCTAACAAGAAGAAGTAAGGAGGAATAAGCAATGGCAGCACCAAAGAAGACTGTACGCCGCCGTAGAGACAGAAAAAATATTGAAAAAGGCGCAGCACACATTCAGTCAACATTTAACAATACTATTGTTACAATTTCTGATACAAACGGTAACGCTGTATCCTGGGCAAGCGCAGGTGAATTAGGCTTTAGAGGTTCAAGAAAGTCTACTCCTTTTGCAGCTCAGTCAGCAGCAGAAACAGCAGCAAAGACTGCTATGGAACACGGTATGAAGTCCGTAGAAGTTTATGTTAAGGGACCCGGTCAGGGCAGAGAAGCTGCAATCAGAGCTTTGCAGTCAGCAGGCCTGGAGGTAACAATGATTAAAGATGTTACTCCAATCCCACACAATGGATGCCGTCCTCCAAAGAGAAGACGAGTATAGTAACAGGTAGAAGGAGGAATAGTTATGGCAAAGAATATGCAGCCAATCGCTAAGAGGTGTAAAAAGCTGGGTATTGAACCCTCTGTTATGGGTTATAACAAAAAGACCACTAACAGAAACGCCGGCGGCAATATGAGAAGAAAGAAAAGTGAATATTGCCTGCAGCTTAACGAAAAGCAGAAAGTAAAATTTATCTATGGCATTATGGAAAAGCAGTTCCGTCGTTACTACGATATGGCTGCTAAAAAGGAAGGCAAAACAGGTACGGTTCTCCTTACAACAATCGAGAGAAGACTTGACAATGTTGTTTTCAGACTTGGCCTTGCATCTTCCAGAAGAGAAGCAAGACAGATGGTAAACCATGCTCACTTTACTGTAAACGGACAGAAGGTGAACATTCCCTCATATTTAACAAAGCCGGGGGATGTTATTAAGGTTAAGGACGCCTCCCGTTCTAAGACTAGATTTAAGGAAATTGCAGATGGCGAAACAAAGTCAGCAGTTGCTCCTAAGTGGTTGGAAAAGGACGCTGACTTACTTGGCGGTAAGGTTATCGCAATGCCTGAAAGAGAGGATATTGACTTCCAGGTAGAAGAACATCTCATCGTCGAATTGTACTCCAAGTAATCCACACAAGCGTAGGTTATTTCAAACAGGCACAAGGATTTGTGCAGTATTGTTTAGGAGGTTATTTCATGATTGAAATTGAAAAGCCAAGAATAGAAGTTGAAGAATTATCTTCAGACGGCAAATTCGGCAGATTTGTTGTTGAACCTTTGGAAAGAGGTTTTGGCAATACTTTAGGTAACAGTTTAAGACGAGTTCTTCTTTCTTCCCTTGAGGGCGTTGCTGTTACATCTATTAAGATTGACGGCGTGCTACACGAATTTTCTACAATTCCCGGGGTAAAAGAGGACGTTACAGAGATTGTTCTTAATATGAAGAGCCTTGTGTGCAAGCTGAACGACAACGGACCAAAGACTGTTGAAATTTCAGCAGTGGGTCCCTGCGAAGTTAAGGCGGACGCAATCAAGGCAGACGCTGATGTTGAAATTCTTACTCCGGAACTGCATATTGCAACTCTGGGTGAGGGCGCTGTATTAAATATGGAAATTACACTCGATAAGGGCAGAGGCTATATTCCGGGGGAGAGAAACAAACTGCTCTCCGGAAGTAACATTATCGGTGTACTTCCCATTGATTCCATTTATACGCCTGTATTAAAGGTAAATTACACTGTTGACAACACCCGTGTAGGTCAGATTACAGACTTTGATAAGCTGACTCTTGATGTTTGGACTAACGGTGTAATCAATGCACAGGAGGCGGTTTCTCTTGCCGCAAAGGTGCTTACTGAGCATCTTAATCTTTTTGTTGACCTTTCCGACAAGGGCTCAACTACAGAGATTATGGTGGAAAAAGACGAGCAGGGCAAGGAAAAGGTGCTGGAAATGACTATTGAAGAGCTTGACCTTTCCGTTCGCTCATTTAACTGCCTGAAGCGTGCAGGTATCAACACTGTTGATGACTTAATCAATAAGACTGAAGAAGAAATGATGAAGGTGCGTAACCTTGGTCGTAAGTCACTTGACGAGGTTATACAGAAACTCAACAGCTTAGGTCTTAGCCTGAGAAGCGAAGACGAATAATTAATTACACTTAAATTCCAATATATTAGGGTAAAGGAGTGACATAAAATGCCGAGAACAAGAAAGTTAGGCAGAGCTACAGACAGCAGAATGGCTATGCTCAGAGCTATGGTAACTTACCTTTTTGAAAACGGCAAGATTGAAACAACACTTGCTCGTGCAAAGGATGTTTCATCTATGGCAGAAAAGATGATAACAGTTGCTAAGGAGGATAATCTCCACAACAAGAGAATGGTAATGGGTTTTGTTACTAAGGAATCTGTTACACATAAGCTCTTTACAGAGATTGCACCTAAGTATGCAGACAGGAACGGCGGTTATACAAGAATTACTAAAATCGGTCCACGCCGTGGGGACGCTGCTGAAATGGCTATTATTGAGCTTTTATAATTTATAGTGAATGGGTCCGCCTTTTCGGCGGGCCTTTTTTGCTTTCAGAATTTTATTAACAAACAATGTTTTTTCACAATTTTGTGGTGTGTTATATTAACAACTGTAGGTTTTTAGCAGGTGTCATTTTTATTCCTTAAAATGCTGTTGGTCAATTTGACGGGGGCTTTGTGAAAAGTGACAAAATTTTACGAAAATTATTAGTAGAAAACCAAAAAACCTTTTGTGCAATCTCAACAATTATGAACAAATTGTTAAGTGAGTATTTACAAATTGTGAAAATGTTGTATAAATCAACAAATAACAGGCTTTTCTCGCTTGAAATTTATGCAAAAATATGATAAGATATAGACACAGTTAAGAGAGATATTCTCCAGTCGTTGTATTGTTTTGTTATATTTCATAATGTTCTTTTTTCTGGGTAGACCTCCCACATGGTGGGAGGTCTATTTCCATCTTTTTTTCATCAAAAAAAAACAGTATAATTTACAGAAATGTAATGAAAAAGTTTCAAACTTGTGATATAATCTGTTTAAAGGAGTGGTTTCATATGAAAAAAGTGATTTCTGTATTCATAGCAATAGTTATACTTACAGTATCGGTTTTATCCGTAAGGGCGGCGGTTCTTGGAGATAAGGGTGAAAAACTTACTTCTGACGCACCTCTTAACAGCTGGAGGTACACAAACGGCGTTCCTAACAATGCTCAGAGCGGAAACTTTTTCTCGGCGGGTGCAAATTCCTCTGCATGGAAAGAAACAGAGGATGGCTTTTTAAACAGTAAGGGAGAAATTATTGAGGGCGCCAATATGAAGGGTGTTGATGTCAGCCAGTGGAACGGTAAAATTAACTGGGCCAAGGTTGCTGAAACCGATGTTGACTATGCCATTATCAGAGTGGGATATGGCAACAACTCTACAAGTCAGGACGATACACAGTTTAAAAACAATGTTAAGGGTTGTATCGAAAACAAAATACCCTTTGGCGTTTACATATATTCCTATGCAACAACAAAATCAATGGCTCTTTCCGAGGCAAAGCACACGCTAAGGCTTATTAAGGGGTACAACCTTAGTTTTCCTGTTTACTTTGACCTTGAGGACAACTGTCAGACAAGTTTGGGCGCCTCAAAGTTAGGTACTATTGCAAAGACTTTTTGCGATGAGATTACAAAGAACGGCTATCAGGTAGGTATTTACGCCAACCTCTACTGGTGGAACAAATATCTCACAAGCTCTGTGTTTGACAACACAAGCTGGTACAAGTGGATTGCCCAGTACAACTGTGAGTGTGAATACGACGAGCCCTACACAATGTGGCAGTGCTGCAGCGACGGTAAGGTCAGCGGTATCAGCGGAAGTACAGACCTTAATTTTTGGTACAGCTCCGTAAGAACAGCCTCCTACAGGGCAAGTGTTACTTCTGTGGTAATGAATAAGCAAAAGGCTGTAATCTACAGAACCGACAGCTGTGGAACAGGCACTCTTAAAGCCACGGTTTACAACAGGTCTTCGAAAAAGGGTGTAAAATGGAGTTCCAGCAACACCTCTATTGCCACGGTTGACTCCAAGGGAAAAATTCGTGCCAAAAAGGTAGGTACCTGCAACATTAAGGCGACTGCCCGTGACGGAAGTAAAAAGAGTGCGGTCTGCGTACTTGAAGTAAGGAGGAGAATGAACAGTTTCCGCCTTAACAAAGGCTCTCTGCGTTTCAATAAAAAGAATAAGAAATATTCCCTCTCTGCCACCTATTCTCCAAAGTCAGCCAGTGTAAAAAGTCTTACATGGATTTCTACCAACAAAAAGGTTGCAAAGGTAAACAGCAAGGGTGTTCTCACTACAGTGGGCAAGGGAGTATGCTACATATGTGCAACCTCTAAGGACGGCTCAAACAGAACAGAGGTTTGCAGAGTTACCATAAATGCTTAGTGGCAATTTGTGAAAGGCTGAATAGTATATAGCAGAGGGTAAAACCTCTCAATATCATTAAATCCTGAAGTTTAAAGGAAAGAAATAGGAAAAGAATATAGACCATCACAATTACCATTATTATGCCTCCAACAACGGAGCCTTTGCCAAAGGGTGAAGGCTCCTTTTTTTGGAGGATATTTTCTATTGCATAAGGGTAACAAATGTGTTACAATTTTACTATAGCTTTTAAAGGGAGGCAGAAAAGTGGGAAAGAACAAAGGTATTTCTATTATGGGGGTTATACTGTCCTCAATTGCCCTTATAATTTCCATTGTGGAGATTTTCTTTTGCGTGTTAAAGGGACTTAGCATAATTCTTATGCCCATACTTCTTATGCTGATTATGCTGGCTGTGCTGACTGCAAATATTGTTAATTTAAAGAGGATAATAAACCACAACAAAATTTCAAAAAACAAGGGCAGACAGGTCTGAAACATTTTTCTCAGGCATAAAATTTAAGAAAAGTAAACACAATTTTTCTCCCCGTTAATACTATGTATTGTAAACGGAAAGGAGGAAAACGATATGTTTAACGGTTGTGGAAACGGAAACTGCTGCTGGATTATTCTTATTATAATCATCATTCTTTGCAGTTGTAATGGCAATAACGGATTTAATACAGCTAATGACTGTGGCTGTGGCAACGGCTGCGGCTGCTAATTGCGGCGACAAGACCCCTGCTCAAAAGAGCAGGGGTTATTTTTTAGTCAAAGAGGGAGAATTTCTCCAGTGTTTCAATGTCGTAGGAGGTTTCCTCTTTTTCGCCATTTGTTTCACCTTTTCTCTCGGTGGCCTGCCACTTATAGGCAAGGGCTTTCCAGTCTGTTACGGGGGCGCCTGACACTGTCCAGCCTACGCAGCAGTAGTGATAATAGAATTTTTCCCAGTCAAAGGAAAAATTCTTTTCCCTGCAAAAATTAATTACTTCGGTCTTTTCAGGGGGAGAGGGAGAAAAGGTTTTTTTGTATCTTCTCTTCTTAACATTCTTATTATTCTTATATTCTTTAGTTGTGGCGATTTGTTGGCGATTTGTTGGCGATTTGCCGGCGAATTGCTCCTCTTTTTTGTGATTATCACTACATAGGGAATTGTTTTTCTGCCGGCGATTATTTTCCCTTTTGCCTTGAAACTTGCTGTAGTTATTTATAGTGATAATGGAATATTTTGATTGGGTTTTAACTGAAATTTCCCCGGTGGATTTCAGATGTTCAAGAGCTGTTCGTACTTTGCTTTCGGTAAGTCCCAGTTCAGAGGCAAGAATTTTTCTGCTTGTAACCAGCTGGCCCCTTTCTATTTTTTTATTGAGCCACATTCTATCTTCAAAATTTGCCTTTAGAATAAGGTGAATAAAAAGGCTTTTTGTAACAGGGTCTGTGTACCAGCCCCACCTGAGAATATTTCTGTCAAGTTTTATAAAGGTTGATGTTTGTGACATAAGGTTTCTCCTTTAATAGTATTACTATTAATTGTAGAGAGAAAAAGAAAATCCCACAATGCAATAATTGCACTGTGGGAAAATTTTTTGAAATTTCAGACCTTTTTTATTTTTGAAAAACTGCCGTAGTAGGTTTTGCCTTTAATCTTCGTATATGCCCTTACCTTAATGTAATACTTTTTTCCCTTGGGAAGTTTCAGGTCTTTATGGTATGTTTTTTTAAGGTTAATACTTCCGATTTTGTTATATGTTCCGTTTTTTCGGGTGCTGTAGTAAACATAACAGCCTTTATTATTCAGCTGATTGCTGACGGAAACATAAACCTTTTTGGCGTTTTTCCTTTTTAAAAAGAGAATATTTCCTGTAACTACCTGGGACTTAATTTTCTCTTTATTTGATATCTTGCCTGTCATCAGCTTTTTATTGCCGTCATAACAGATTTGGCGTACCTTATAATAGTACTGCTTACCCGGAAGGACGGTTGTATCGTAACAGCCTCCTGCTGTGCCATCTACTGTACGGATTAGCTTATATTTTGTCTGGCCCTTTTCCTTTCTGTAGATTTGGTATTTTTCAGGGGTAAAGTCATTTTTCCATTTAATCAGCACCCGTCCTGTTTTTTTAAGGCTTACATACTGTAGAGAAGTATTTACAACCCCTGTTTTTGCAGACTTTGTATCTGAGGTGTTGCCCAGCACGCCGGAACCTCCGTTTCGTACGGCGGGAACAATCTGATAGTAATAGGGCTTATTTGGGACAAGGTTTTTATCTGTATATGTATATGCCCCCTCTTTTGCATAGCCTATGTACTTATAAGTCTTTTTGTCGGTGCTTTTATAAATTTTATGGTACACAAAGGACTTTGCCTTTGTCCAGCTAAGGGTGGTTTTATTGTAGGCTGTTACCTTGTTTTTTATATTTGCTGTAAGTGCAAGGTTGCCTGTTACAATGTTTTTGCTTCCCTTGAGAAGAATATTGCCCTGCTTGTTTCCCGTATAGCTGTTTGTCCTTATATCCGCCTTTGCAGAGGCGTCGGTGAGAATACCGTAGCTGTTATTTTTGTTTAGGTAGTTGCTGTAGATTTTAGACTTTGAATTGTTTACATACACCCCGTAGCTGTTGTTTTCCGATGTATTTTTTGTAAGGCTTGTAACTGTGCCGTTTTTAAGATACATACCGTACTTGCCTTTTCTCGTAATGTTATCGCTGGCAGTTTTTACTGTGGAGGCGTTTACGCCTATTCCGGCGTTTTGGGTTTTCAGAGTTACTGTGTTCTTTTTTACTGAGGAAGAATTTGCACCACCTGCAAAATATATTCCGTCCCCGCTGTCGGGGGAAACTGTATTGGAGTTTACCGTAAGACTTTTACTGCTGTGGCAGTAGATACCTGCTGAAAGAGAATTTTTTACGGTGTTCCCTGTAATGGGGGTGTTGTTTGAACCGTTGTATATGAAAATACCCCTGTCGGTTTTTCCGCTGATTTGATTGTTTGTAATACTGTTATTTTTTTGTGAACCGGAGAGAAGTATGCCCGACTTTATTTTTGAGGACACCAGATTTTTAACTGTGTTGTCAGAAATTTTGTTATTATAGCTGTTGTCTGTAAGATAAATACCTGTTTTATTTGAGTCAGCATTTTTTACATTTACCGTATTGCCTGAAATTTCGGAATCTTTGGTGTGGGTAAGTCTTACCGCTGTATCCTGACAGGTAATATTGTTGTTTTTCACTTTTACATTTGAAAGCACATAATCCCCTGCAGGGGTAGTATCTTTAAAACCTTCGTCCAAACTCCATTCTACTGCCTTTGGAATATTAACACCGTATAGTCTAACAGCATTATGTTTTGCGTCTATAGTGTTATTTTCAACTGTAGTTTCGTAGTTGGAAATGGGCTTTGTAAAGTTTCCTGTAAACATATGCTTATAGTCACTTCTCATTGTACGGATAATTATTCCGTTTTCGCTGTTTTTGATTGTGTTATTGTATATGTTTACATTTATCCAGCAAAGACTTGCAATACAGTAGTCCGACACATTGTTAAAGGTACAGCCGGACACGGTAATATCTTTATAATAACTGTTATCCCCAAGAATGACTGCGTGGGTGCCTATGCCCCTTGTTACATTTTCAAAGGTGCAGTCCAGTACATTAATATTGGAGCAGGAAGTGCCGTCATAATAGTCGTAAAGAGGAAAACCTATATCCTGAAGGGCATCAATCTGTATAGCCTCGCTGGTTTTATTACTGCCGTTTACAAGGTGCTGGTCTTTAAAAGTACAGTTTTTAAATGTAAAATCCTTACACGCAGCTATTTCAACAAAGTGAGTGTTGGAGTTGTCTACAAAAGTCAGATTTTCAAGAAGAATATTTTGAGAATGTCCCAGTCTCATAAGGGAACTTGTGGAGGGTTCCTGAACATTATCCCAGCCGTCAATAGTGCCGTTTGTTATAGTGATATTGCCGTAACCCTCATATCCGCTGGAGGATTCTCCTCTGCCGAATTTAAACATAACATTGGATGTGCTGTAATCCCTTACGATTGTGGAGCCGTTAAGGTCAAAATAGGTATTGCTGTAAATTGAAATATTGCCGGAAATTTTAAGCGCTGTATTTTCAGGAAGTACCACCTTGTACTGCAAATAAGGTGTGGCATAGTCCCTTGCCTCAAAAAATGCATTTTGGAGCTTTGTCCTAATGTCCTTAGAGCTGTCTTCCGGAGAAATATCAAGGTAAAGCTCAACATATTTAATTTCATCTTCCGTAGTGACTGCGTCCTCCGCCTTTGCATTTTGGGTAAGTAGGGGCAGGGCGGAAAGACTTACAATAAGTACCAGTACAAGGGAAAAATATCCCTTAATTAAACTTTTCATATTCTCTCCAACTTTTCTGATAATAAAAATAAGTACAGTTAAAATTATATTGTATAATAATACCAAAGTCAACTAAAAAATTGTTAAAGATTGACAGTTGTTTTTTCTTAAATCTTGATATTTGGTATTCATTGACTTATAATGTCTGTAATGATATAATAGACTAAATATTTGATGTAAAATAGGTGTGTTATGAAAGCAAGCGATTTTATGGTTTCTTTTATTAAGAAACAGGGAATAAAAGATATTTTCGGATACCAGGGTACTATGATTGCCCACTTTGTGGATTCTGTCTGTAAAGCAGAGGGCATTGAAAATCATATGTGTTACAACGAGCAGGGAGCCGCCTTTGCGGCGGTGGGTCTTGCAAAATCTACGGGAAAGACTGCCGTTGCATATTCAACCTCCGGCCCCGGAGCAATCAATCTGATGAACGGTATTGCCGACGCATACTATGACAGTGCTCCTGTGGTCTTTATTACAGGTCAGCTTAACGAATACGAGTATACCGGTATAAAGGAACTGCGTCAGCAGGGTTTTCAGGAAACCGATATAGTAAGTATGGTAAAGCCAATCTCCAAATATGCAGTCCATATAAAGGACGTACAGGATATAAAATACCAGTTTGAAAAGGCGTTTTATATTGCAAATGAGGGCAGAAAAGGCCCTGTGGTGCTGGATATTCCCATGAATGTTCAGCGTGAGGACTTTGATGAAAATTCTTCCAGGGGGTTTACCCCTCCCAAGGATAAGGTATTAATTAACTACGAAATGGCGGCAAGTCACATTTTGCAGTCTGTTGAAAATGCGGAAAAGCCCATTATTCTTCTGGGCAACGGAATTGTAAAGGGAAGCTCTTTCCACAGAGATGTAATGACGCTGGTGGAAAAACTAAACATTCCGGTAATTACAAGTCTGCCTGCAAGACATCTTCTGCCATATGACCACAACCTTAATTTTGGATATATCGGGGCGGCATACGGACACAGGTATGCAAATATTATTTCCCATAAAAAGTGTGATTTGATACTTTCCCTTGCCTGCTCCTTCTGTAGGAGACAGACAGGAGGAAAAAGTGAGAATTTTGCAAAAAATGCAAAAATTATCAGGGTGGATATAGACAGAGATGAACTTTTGAGAAGTGTTCACAGTGACGAAACCCAATACTGCTGTGACGGTGAAAAGCTGATTAAGGCTATGCTCAAAATTCTTAGAAATAAAAATATAGACAAGACTTCCTGGTTAGAGGTTTGTAAGAGGATTAGGGAGCCCTTGGCGGAGTTTGATAAAAATTCTCCCGAAAGACAGCCCAATAAGCTGGTTGAGGCACTTTCTTCCTTTACAGATGAAGATACGGTTGTGTGCTGTGATGTGGGTCAGCACCAGCTTTGGATGGCACAGTCCTACAAGGTTCGGGGAAACCAAAGACTCCTTTTCTCGGGAGGACACGGGGCTATGGGATTTGCCCTGCCCGGTGCAATAGGCGCCTATTACAAGGACAAGAAGCCTACTGTTGCTGTGTGCGGCGACGGCGCTTTTCAGATGAATATACAGGAGTTGCAGTGGCTTAAAAGGGAAAACCTGCCTGTGACTGTGATTGTTCTTAATAACCAAAGTCTTGGTCTTATCCAGCAGCAGCAGGACGATTTCTTTGAGGGCAAGCACTTTGGTTCAACATCAGAGGGCGGATATGATACCCCCTGTTTTAAGGAAGTGGCAAAGGCATACGGCATACCTGCCTACAGTGCCTATAGCCTGGAGGAGCTGAAAGAGGTTTTAGGAAAAGTTGACAAAACCTCTCCTGCCCTTGTGGAGGTTCACCTTGACATTAAATCAAAGGCTTATCCAAAGACCTACTTCGGAGAGGAAATGTATAATCAGAAGCCTTATATTGACAAATCTCTTATGGAAGAAATTTTGGCATACTGATAGATGAGGAGCGGTTATGAAAAAGGTTATTACTTACGGAACATTTGATTTGTTTCACCAGGGACATTACAACATTATCAAAAGAGCAAAGGCATATGGAGATTACCTTATTGTAGGGGTTACTTCCGAAAGCTACGATATAGAAAGGGGAAAGCTGTCGGTTCACGACTCCCTCCTTACAAGAATTGAGAATGTTAAAAACACAGGCCTTGTGGACCAGGTTATTGTTGAGGAATATTTGGGACAGAAAACAAGGGATATTATTCAGTACGATATTGACACCCTTGTGGTGGGTTCGGACTGGGTTGGAAAGTTTGACCACCTCCGTCAGTACTGTAATGTTGTGTATCTGGAAAGAACAAAGAATATTTCCTCCACACAGCTTAGGGAAAAATCCAACGAAATTTGTAAGTTTGGCATTATTACCGACGATGTGGACGACTGCGGTGCCGTCAAGGAAACAAAATATGTTTCGGGTATACATGTTGAAAGTGTTTTCAGTGAGGATTTAACCGTTGCGGAGCATTTTTGCGACAAGTTTGAACTGAACTCCTACAGCAACGATATTGAAAAATTCCTTAGCGATGTAGGAATTGTATATATTAAGTCCACCCTTGAAAAAAGGTACGACTACATTAAGGCCTGTATTGAAAAGGGAGTTCATGTTATTTGTGAGTTTCCCTTTAGTATGGATATTGAAAAGTGCAGAGAGCTGAATGCTCTGGCAAAGGAAAAGAATGTTGCGCTTATGGAGAACATTGTTTCCTGCTATTTAAGGGCCTTTACCCAGTTTCTCTGGATTGCAAAGAGCAACGAAATCGGTAGTATACTAAGCGTAAATATTGGTATGAGCAACGACTTTTTCCGCTTTGTTCAGAGCTTTGACAGTATGTCTGTTCTGGCTGTTACAGCGGTCATTAAGCTGTTGGGAACAGACGCAAAGTATATTTCAAAAAATGTAATTGAGGACAGCTACGGAGATGTTGCCTACGGCTCTATTTTCTTCCGTTACCAAAAGGCTGTTGCAAGGATTGAAATCGGCACAAAGGTGGATATTAACAACCACCTTACTGTTGTGGGTACTGCCGGAAGTATTGTACTCCAGGACGACTGGTGGAACACGGGATACTTTGAGGTTCATAAAAAGGGCAGAAAAAAAGTGGACAGGCGTTCCTTTAACTTTGAGGGTACGGGTTTCCGCTATCTCATTCAGGAACTTCAGATTATGCTCCGTGACAAGAGATATGAGTGTAACAGACTTACTGACAAGGAAAGTGAGGCAATCCTAAAGGTTATTAACCAGATTGCCGACTGATATAAATTTTAAAGGGTTGCAGGGACGACCCTTTTTTATATGAAAAAGGGTGTACATATGAACAAAAAAATATCCCCAAAAACAACAAAATATCATAGGGCAAGGCACATTGTGTGTATAGCCTTTGCCTGTGTTATGGCAGGGATTTTTCCCCTGTTTCTTACAGATAAATACTTTAATATACGCCACGATAAGCTGTACCTTTTCTACGGCCTTTCCGCCTGTCTTTTTGTGGCAACGATTTTTCTGTACCTCTTTGCTGATAAAAGAGGGAACAGGGAAAAAATCCTTTCTGCAAAAACAGGGTATAAGGACTTTTCTGTTGTGGACTGGGCAATAATTGCTTTCGGAGTTTCTGCCCTTATAAGCACTCTGCTTTCAAAACATTTTACAGATGTTCTTATTGGCAACACCCCGAGGAACAACGGTTTTTTGCTGATACTTGTTTATATATTGGTTTACTTCATAGTTTCCAGAACCTATAAGACAAACACAGTTGTGCCTGCTGTTTTGTGTATTGTTTCATCACTTGTTGCCCTTTTGGGAATTATACAGCAGTTCTACTGGAGTCCCTTTGACCTTTTTCAGGGACTGAGTATGGAGCAGTGCAAAAGGTTTATCAGCACAATAGGCAACAGAAACCTGTTTACCGCCTACCTGTCCATAACTGTGCCGATATGCTTTATGATGTTTGTTTTGGGAAAGAAAATCCACAGCACGATTATTTCAGGCATAGGAACTATTATCAGTTTTGCAGGTATGGTCTGCGGAAACAGCGATGGCTGTATTTTGGGTATGGCAGGATTTTTGGGGTTCGCCTTTATTATCCTTGTAAGGAATTTAAAATATCTTGGCAGATATTTTGGAATTATTGCCCTTATGCTTTTGGGCTGTAAGGGTGTACGGCTGTTTTCCTACTTTATGGACGACTACAGTATGGATTTCAGCCCTATTCAGAAATTTTTGGTATACGGAAATACATACCCTGTAATTGCAGTTTTGGCGGCGTTATCAATAGGTCTTATTGTCCTTTCCTTTAGGAATATTAAAATTCCAAAGGCGGTGCAGAATGTTTTCCTAATACTGCTTTTACTTTCTGTAGCAGGCATAATTTTTCTGATAGTTTATTTCTCTGCCATTGACAGGGAAACAAGCCTAAGGGGAGTACTGAAGTACCTGCGTTTTGACGACTCCTGGGGTACCCACAGGGGCTTTATGTGGATAAGGGCGGTGTATATTTACATTGACCTGAATATTATTGAAAAGATTTTCGGGACAGGCCCCGACACCTTTAAAAGCGTTATGGACGCCTACGGCTACAACAAGGAGCTTATGGCCTTTAAGGGAGAAACAACGGACTGCGCCCACAATGTGTATCTTAACTATCTTGTAACCTTGGGCTTTGCGGGAGCGGTTTCATACCTTACAGCAGTGGTTTCTTCCATTGTAAGGTGTGTGAAAAATGCCCTGAAAAACAGGTACGCCCTTATATTCGGAGGCAGTGTGCTATGCTACGGACTACAGTCTGTTGTAAATATAGACCAGCCCATTACCACCCCTCTGTTTATACTTATGATAGGTATTTTAGAGGCGGAAAACAGAAAAATGAAAAAATTATCCCCTGCATAGAAATGCAGGGGAATTTTTATTTTCGTGCGTCTATATCCCTTTTGATTTGGTCAAAAGTAACGCCGTATTTTTTTGCAATATCCTTGGCGTAGGATAACCCTTGGGGCGGTGCGATTTCACACTTAAAGCTCCTTTTGCCGTCTTTCATTCCGGTTACAAGGCTTTGTACCTTGCTGTTTTTTGAAATGCTGTTGTATTCCTCAAGATGGTGTGCCAGCTCGTGCATATGGGTGTTGAAAATTGCTCTTGTATCAAGGTAGCACATAGACTTAATTACATCCTTTGCTATGAAAACTCCCTCGGCAACATTTGTTGTGGCAAGGCTTTCGTTCAGCAGGAGCAGGGATTTTGAGGTGGCCTTTTGGAATATGCGGGAAAGCCGTTGGCTCTCCTCTCCCAGCCTGCCTAAATCGACTGTGTCGTTTTCATCTGCGGGAAAGTGGGTGTAAATGTTGTCCACAGGGTTGTATTTAAACTTGGAACCGGGAACATATATGCCTGCCTGTGCCAAAAGGAAACAGTGGCCTACAGCCTGTGTAAAGGTGGTTTTGCCTCCGCGGTTTGGCCCTGTCATTATGAATATGGACTGATTTGCACTGAAGTCAATGTTGTTGCCTACAATTTCAAATTTTTCTCCCCGGGTTC
>CANROX010000018.1 GCA_947632335.1 uncultured Clostridia bacterium | reverse complement strand
GATAATTGTAAGTTATCCTCTATTGGACAACCCTTTTACATCTATTTATATTTTATCACTTTACAACTTATTATGCCATATTTTCTCACATTTCGACATAGAGAAATCTAAGGTGGATATTTGTGCGGATTATACCAAAAAATACATACAAAAATGTGAACACTGTATAGAAATATTGCTTGTTTTGTAGGATAATTAACTTATCAAATGATAAGGAGAATATTTTATGGAAAACAATATTAACATAACGGTGGAAATACAAAAATATCTGCAATTTTGTGCTAAAAGGAAAAATCTTGACTATAAAACTATAAAATCCTACTCAGTAGATTTAAGGCAGTTTACAGAGTTTATTTGTGAAAATAATCTATTATGGATAAGCAAAAATTCTATTGAAAATTACATAGACTCATTGCACAACACCCTAAAGCCTAAAAGTGTTAAGAGGAAAATCGCTTCTCTAAAGGCTTTCTTTCATTATCTTGAAGTGGAAGAAATTATAGAAATTAATCCATTTCACAAAATTCAGATAAAATACAAGGAACCATTTATCCTACCAAAGACTATTCCTCTGAAAACTATTGAAAAAATTATGAACTACGCCTATATGGTACGAAAAAGGCAAGCTACATCCTATGGCAGAAAAACAGCTTTACGCAATGTGCTGATTTTTGAATTGCTATTTGCCACCGGAATGAGAATTTCTGAGCTTTGCAGTCTTACCAACAAACAAATTAATTTCAGCGACTACATAATTAAAATCTATGGCAAAGGGTCAAAAGAACGCCTGATTCAAATTTGCAATAAAAATGTCCAGAATCTTCTGGACGAATACCGAAGGGAATTTGATTTTGAACTTAAAAATTATGACTATTTCTTTATTAACAGATTGTGCAACAGACTTTCGGAGCAGTCGGTTCGCAATATGATAAATTCTTACTCAAAAGGTGCAGGGGTTTCTATTCATATTACACCACATATGTTCCGCCATTCCTTTGCAACTCTACTGCTTGAAGAGGATGTTGACATCAGATATATTCAGCAAATGCTTGGGCACAGTTCTATTACCACAACGCAGATTTACACTCATACCAGCATTAACAAGCAGAAAAACATCCTTTCTGCCAAGCATCCGAGGAACAAACTGGAAATTCGGATATGAGAAAAGCCCTGTGAGTTTTTGCTCACAAGGCTTTCAGGATATTTTATTCGGCTTTGTAGTAATAGATAAATAGAATAGGGACAATTTGCTATGGGTACAATATGTAGTTTTCTTCACTTCCACCAGCATATTTATATGTTGTTATAAATGGGGCGGCGGAATTTATAGAAGTATTTATTGATGTTACTCTTCCAAAATCATCCGTTTTCTTTGTGCTTTGCAGTCCGTCGCAATTTACAAATTCCTCTCCGTTGTCATCCGTTCCGCTGGTTATGGTTCGGGACACTCCACGATATGAATTACAAGTAAATCATTTTAGTTAAAGACAACAAAAAGATAATTACGAGGTCAATTATTCATTCGGAAACTTGATGAAAAACGACATTGTCCCCATTTTTATATTTTGATTCAATGGAATCTTTAGGTCGCTTATACTTAAGGGCTTCCTCCATATCTGAAACTGTTACAGTGAATGATTTATCATCTTCGGAAATTTTGTAATAACCGGCAAGATAAGTATGCTCACCTAAATATTCAGCATCTGGATCATCTGGAAAACCATCTTCAAATATTTCCTTATATACCTCAATATAACCCTCATCTTCAGGTCCCCGACCATCGCTAAAACTTAAAACATAAACAGTAACATCTGTTCTTTCAGCTTCATAATTGTATGTACCTTGATAAATTCCATATCCTCTCGGTCCTTTATCACAATTAAGCAAAAATCTTATTACGCCGTCTTCACTCTCCCAAACTTTCTCATATTCAGCACCATACTTTTCATCACTCAATGGAGCACATATATCATTATTTTCATCTTTTTCAGTCCCTTGTGTTTCTTTCTCTGTTGTGGTGGCGTTAGTAGTGATTTCCGTTGTAGTTTCATCAATTATTGTAATTTTCTCCGTTACTTTTTTCTCTGATGATTCACTATTTGTAGAGAATATTGGTATAGAATAGATACATAACCCAACCAATACAATAGCAACAATAGCGCACAACACCACCACCCAAGGTTTATTTTTCATAGTATCTACCTCTCTTTTTATTTTACGCAAAATGCTTCGTCAAACTTTGATTTTAGATCTTTCCAATTAATCTTACAAGCTTTAGTGTCGTTAGGACCATAATTAAGCGATTTAAGTTTCTTTTTTGAATTTCTAATTATACAAAAAGCATGTCCTCCACCGGATGGATAATCTATTAATACTACCGCAGCCTTATACTTCTTTGAATTCTTTTTATATTTTGAATAGTTTGTATAATGCTTATATTTTACATTATTCAATATGTACTTATTTACTCCACTATCAGAAACACCAAACGCACCATCATTTACAAGCAAATTATTTAACTCTAATTCCATTATTATATTGGCGAGATGTTTATTCTTTCCTATCTTACGCATTGTATTAAACAGGGCAACAGCAACACAGCCCGTTTTTCCAACCGTTGATTTTCTCCCAAATGAAAAAGACTTGCTCTTATCTTTCATTTGATTATAAATATAATCTGTAAAATGGGCTATCTTCTTTTTATTGTACCTATATCGACTAGCAATACCCGATGCTTTCATATTGCGGATATTATACTTCCGCTGATATTCTTGATACATTGTCCTATATCCCATGGCATCATACATATCGGCTTGGTACTTTGCAGAATCAACCCGAAATCTTCTATATTGCTTAATTGTGCTCCACCATTCACCTGTGTTATCAGTATTATTTACGCAATTGCTTTCACAATAAGCAAACATATTTGTGCTGAGTGGCGTTTCTGAATGGGTGTCGATGTACACATCCGCATTCAAAAATCTACCTGTTGTAGGGTCATAATATCTGCTTTGTAGATAGTATAAACCTGTATCGGTATCATACACATAACCACGATAGCGGAATGGGGACAGGGTATCTATGGTTGTGTTATTCACAGTTTTGCGGGTAATTGTTCCCCATGCATCGTAGTAATAACTGGCTACTGCACTTCCGTTTGAGTCAAGTATTTTTACAATATCACCTTGCAGGTTCTTGACATAGTAGTACATATTATTGTTGTACTTCATTGATATAGGACTATTATCTGTATCGTAATAGAAATATGCTACATCTGCGCCTGATTTTAAGCCTATCAGATTGTTATTTGAATCGTAATAATAATTTGTTGCAGTACTACCAATCGTCTTTTTGGTGCGCATACCGTTTGCGTTGTACTGATAGGTTACTGTGGTATTGCCGGACAAGGTTGTACTTGCAAGCCATCTGCCGTTTTTCCACGAGAAGGTTATTCCGTTGCGGTAATTTAATGGATTACCTATCTCGTCATAGGTGATATTGTAAGTTCCGTACTTTGTCAACTTATCTTTCCAGACAGAATCTCCGTAGGTATAATTCTTACTTCCACACACTCCGCCTATTGTTCCCGATGAATTCAAGTAACTTTCCAGAGCCAGCTTTATGTTACCACCGTTATCATAAGTATAATTTATATATCTTCCTCTGAGATAATCATACTCTTCATGTAACTGATTCAGGCTGTCATATGTATAAGGGTCTCCAGTTTTTAATCTCTGAATACAACTATACTAAGCAAATCAAATAAATAAAGAATTCACATAAGGATTATTATACACAGTAAATTCCAAAACGATTTTTTTCACATTTTTCCATGGTATCATAATAGCTTTCATTACCTACAAATTCACCTTTTGAAATAAATAAACTCCATATACCTATATTGGAACTATCATTGTCATCGTCAGTGCAAATATCTAGCGTTATAGTATAACTGTTATTATCTGAAATCAAATCTACTGAGTAGCTTACAAATCTTACTATATTTCCATTGTCAGTTGTTGCTTCTTCACCAACATATTCATATTCTGGTTTAAAATTGTTAATGTTATAATAATGGAAAGCATTTTTTAAATCTTTATCAAAGTTTTCATACTTCTTAATGATATTTTTTGCAAATAGTTCTCTTACCTTTGAACCATCTTCATTTTCAAAAGCTTTTACTATTTTTTTTGTTATTTCTTCTGAACGCCCTTCCGGTGATTTATTGTATTCACTATTTATAATATCACCTATTATATCCTTTGCTTTAGTACTTCCTTGAAATGAGCAACCATTAAAAAACATTATCATAATAAGTATGGAAGAAAATACTATCGCTAACCTTTTCATATATACCTCCATTAAAATTTCAAAACAGCTTTATATTTTTGGGGATAGAAAGACCATTTTTTCCACTTTTCCATTTTTTTATGTTTTTTCCACGTATCATAAAAAGATTTAAAAATATTCTTATGATTTTCAAAATAAACAGTATATTTTACAGATAAATCTGTTGCCTTGACGTTTTGTTTATTTGGATTAAATCCAGTCAACCACCATTTATGTTTTTTAGGGGCATAGTTAATGATTTTTTTGCCTTTGTGCTTTAACACCATAGACATTTTAAACTTAAAGTTTTGATCTACTACCCAATGGTCAGTTTTATAGCCTAATATTTTCAATCTTTTATAAAAACCTAGTTCAGCACCCGCACCAAGATTTAAGTAGTCACCTTTCCAAGCCCAAAAGATATATTCTTTATTATTTGCTCTGCAAGTAAAAGGGAAATTAACAGCTTTCATACTTGTACCTAAATCAAATATAATATCATATAAACTGTTATAACCACCATACTGTTGTAAACAATCTTGATATGTGTGGAAAATACCCTTTTTATCCTTATAAAATCCTGCAATTTTGAATAATTCTTTTATATATTTATTATTTGATTTAGTGATACTAAGAGAATAATCATTGCACGAAATAAGTCTTACTAAATCTCTTATAGTTCCCCTTATACTAAAATTGCCATTTGGATCATAACTAGAAATAGTGTTATTTTCGCAATAAATAAATATATTAGCACTTAAAACAGCACCTGAAGCACATATATACTCATTATCATCAGCATTAATAAATCTACCTGTTTGCGGGTCGTAGTATCTGCTTTGTAGGTAGTATAACCCTGTATCGGTATCATATACATATCCACGGTAACGGAATGGGGACAAAGTATCTATGGTTGCGTTATTCACAGTTTTGCGGGTGATTGTTCCCCATGCGTCGTAGTAATAACCGGCTACTGTACCTCCGTTTGAGTCCAGTATTTTTACAATATCACCTTGCAGGTTCTTGACATAGTAGTACATATTATTGTTGTACTTCATTGATACAGGGGAATTGTCTGCACCGTAGTAGAAGAATGCTACATCTGAACCTGATTTTAAGCCTATCAGATTGTTGTTTGAATCGTAATAATAATTTGTTACAGTACTACCAATCATCTTTTTGGTACGCATACCGCTAGCGTTGTACTGATAAGTTACTGTGGTATTGTCGGACAAGGTTGTACTTGCAAGCCATCTGCCGTTTTTCCACGAGAAGGTTATTCCGTTGCGGTAATTTAATGGATTACCTATCTCGTCATAGGTGATATTGTAAGTTCCGTACTTTGTCAACTTATCTTTCCAGACAGAATCTCCGTAGGTATAATTCTTACTTCCACACACTCCGCCTATTGTTCCCGATGAATTCAAGTAACTTTCCAGAGCCAGCTTTATGTTACCACCGTTATCATAAGTATAATTTATATATCTTCCTCTGAGATAATCATACTCTTCATGTAACTGATTCAGGCTGTCATATGTATATTTGCTAATAAGAGTTCCGTTGAGCTTTACCTGTGTAATGTTTCCGTTATTATCGTAGGTATAGTTATATACAGCGTATGAATTGCCTTTATAGCGATTTTCTAACCTATTGACTGTGTTTGATGTGGAGTTTTCTTCACTTCCACCAGCATATTTATATGTTGTTATAAATGGGGCGGCGGAATTTATAGAAGTATTTATTGATGTTACTCTTCCAAAATCATCCGTTTTCTTTGTGCTTTGCAGTCCGTCGCAATTTACAAATTCCTCTCCGTTGTCATCCGTTCCGCTGGTTATAATTCGGGACACTCCGCCAACGGATGTTTTTTCCACAGTATTTCCATTTTCGTCATGGCTTATTGACTTAGAAAGGCGACCTTCGTTGCTGAATATGTACTGACCCTGCACCTCCCCGTTAAAATCGTAGTAATAGCGTGTTATGTCTCCGCTTTCGTTATCAACGATTCTGGAAATCAGACCCTTTTTATTATACTCGTATGTGGCTATTGTTCCGGTATTACTGCTTATTTTTGTAATATTATCGTAAAGGTCGTACTCGTAGTCGATATAGTCACCGTTGCCGTATGTAGTTCTAGTGAGGTTACCGTAATTTGAATCGTATTCATTTGTGACTATTTGATTTGAACCTACCTTTGTTTCTATAAGCTTATTATACTGATTATAATTAAATTGATATGAAAAGTTATTGTGAGTTATCAGGCTGACATTGCCAAGATAATCGTAGGTATAGCTGTTGGACGCATTTCCACTTGAAATAGAGGTTACATTATCAGCGTCATCATATTCATATTCTACAACATTTCCCTTACCGTCTGTAATTGACTCTTTGTTGCCATTGCCGTCGTAGGTGTAGCTTGTGGTATTGCCAAGTTCATCTGTTTCGGACACTACATAGTTGCCGGTTGAATCATATGTTGTGTTTGTTTTGATAAAAGGTTGAGAGTCAACTAAGTTTTCTGAAACCATATCCCCAAGCATAACATCATCTTCGGAATCTTCCGGTTCTGTAGTTGTTGTCGTTTCTTCTGTTTCGCCACCAGAGTTTTCATCTTCCTCTATATCTGTATTTATCACATTTGCCTTATTTACAGAAATATTAAGCATTGCGTTATATACTGTCATACTATTACTATTATAACCATAAACAAACGCAAAATCAATATGGTGAATGATAGAATTTGTATCATCCGGGGTAACTGTTGTTGAAATTGTTTGTCTTGAAGTTGTAAAAACATTAAACTCCTGATAATGTTCTTCCGGAGTTGTAGAAACTTTACCGTCAGCATCTTGATAATAGATGTTCAACGCTATGCCGAAAGTCCTCTGACTGTTTGTTAATGGAACAGATTTTGCCTTTGCTTCTCCGATTAAGTTAAAAGACACATCTGCTGTTTTTACATTGACTGTTTGATAAATATACTTATTGTTTGATTGCCGGGTTGAGTCGTCGGAGGTATCCTGAGATGTGTCCGTAGATGTATCTTCACCGTCTGAATCATCAGAACCATCTGTATCATTTGTACCCTGGTCAGGATTAATAACATAATATACTTTTTCGAACTCTCCCTCTGCACTCTGAATAACATTACCGTAGGGGTCTGTAGTATCAACACTATCGTGTTCTGTTACCACTGTTGTTTCCTGTGGTGTTTCAGTATCTGTATCAGAATCATCCTCTGTTTCTTCCTCATATGTTGTTCCGGTTGTCAACCCTGAGGAACCGTTAATTGTGGCTGAACCGCTGTTGACAGATACTAAACTATCACTTTCATCATACCAAGTAGAGTTTGTCTTGAAATCACTGTCCTGTAAGGCATTGTAATCATTTGCATTTGTACCCATTTCAAGTTGCAGACAATCATAATATGCTGTTCCCAACGCATTTCCTATGTTACAGGATACAACTACATACTGTGCAGAATCCGGCACTCCGGCTGTTACACTTATACGTTGCCACTCATCTGTACTGTTTATATAAAAACTTTTTACGGTATTAAGACGGGAATTATCCGGTGTAAAGCAACTTATCTGCAAATATGCACCTGCTGTGGCGTTTGCTGTGCTTGTAATATTGGTTTTGACATAGGCAGAAAATGTTATATTACTGCCAATAAAATCGCTTTCATCAAACTGATGCTCTACACCGGTTGATGAAGATGTTGAATTACTTGTTACTTGCAGTGAGCTACTTCCAAAGTACTTAGTCCTTTTAGTTGTATTACAGTTGATACTTCCGCCGGTTTTTTTAAAGTAATATCCACTACCTACTCCTTTAAAATCGTATGACTCTGTTATATAATTCTTTGTAAAAGAGTCAGCACCTGATGAGGCAGTCAAACCACTTCCACCACCTGTTGAAATGAATCCATTGGCATTTAGTGTAGATATTCTGTTACCCTCATTATCAAAGGTGTATGTTTCGCTTCTGCCCTTTATGTCTGTTACCTGAGTTGTATTATCATTATTGTACTGATATGTAAGGGAATTACCTGTGTTTCCACCGGTGCCGATTTCTGAAATATTGGTAACCTGGCCGTTGCTGTTATACTGCAAGGTTACAGTTTGACCGTCTTGATTGACTCCATCCCCCTTACCTAAATACTTGACAGAATTTAACATTCCGGAATTTGTATAGGCGTATTGTGAGATTGAGCCATCCGGCATAGTTACCTTTGTCAACAACACCTTGCCATTTGATAATGTATGAGTGAGATATATCTTTTTAGAGTTAGGAAGATTGATTGTTGAGATATACTTTTGTCCGTTTATTGTGGCTGTTGAATAACTTACAGTTGTAGAGTTGGTGGAATCGTACATATACTGTACTGTTCCGTCACTTGCCCTGCCATAGCCAATGTGGTTGTTTGGTTTATCGTTCTCGTAGATATACATAAGGTGACCACCATCTGACGGCACACGGAATTTCTTGGTCTGTGAACCGTCATCCAACAGACTAAAACCATCCTTGAATGTCAGAGTAAGTCCTAAATCTTCCTCATCTTCCCACTTATTTGAACCACTGCTTGTTTCTTTCAGATAATGTTTTGTACGCTCTTCATCAATGTACACGTAGTCATATCCTGCGTTTTGAAGTGTTGCGTTTGTTGTTTTAATATACTGATTAAAAGAGAACTTCCAACCATAGCCCATCATTGATTCGGTATAATTTGTGTCATAATCGAAGCTATTGTATGTTGCTGACAATGATATTGGCATTCTGGCTGCCTTGCTCTCGTACAAATCTTGTGACACAACAAGGTTACCAAGGTAATCGTTTACACTAACCTGGGCTTTACTTCCTGCTGATACTGTATGATATGACATACTGTCTTCTGTTCCGGCAAAATCTTTATAAACTATTGTATACATTGGATAATTTATATACCGGGTTTCTTCTGTTTCTGAGCGTATAGTTTCTCCGTATGATATATTTAGTATTCTATTACCAATATTATTAGATTTAATTACAAAACCATGGTTCGTTGAGCCATTCATCCAATTTTTCAATAGTCGTGTAAAATCAAATTCTAATTTGTCGTTTGCACTTGAAATTGCACAGTAATCCTCAACTTGCGTGTCATAGTATGGAGATGTTGTTTTTCCATCATACAGATTCACAACAATAGGGTTATCATTTGACACAGTACCGGTAATACTCCCAATACTAAAGTTTGCTGTTGCTTTTATAATAACTTGGGAATTATCTAAAACCGGTAATGAATTTATTTTCCAATTACTATATGCATTTGATGACAGATAGTATGGTGGATATGACGATAAATTATTTCCGATAATGCCCGTGTATGTAAACACATTAGAATTATTGATATAACTTATTTCCGGATCAATAATAATAGGATAACTACGACTATTATCATTGATAAATGCCTTGTCTGCTATTAATTTGATATGTAATTTTCCATTCTTATTGCTTATAATTTCAAGCTTCAACTTTTTGCTGGATACACCCTTTGAATCAACCATATATGGTGCATCAATTTTATACACTTTCTTGTTACCATCGTAAAGGATAATTGTACTATCATCTATTTGATTTGGTATTAATTTATCAATATCATATATAATTTCAAATTCGTTTTGTGAATCAGAATTATTTAGGATAATATTTTCTTTTACACCCGTTGAAGAAACTTTATACTGTAAATCTATATTATCAAATACTTCTTCATATTCTGCCTCTGCTGATAAATTTTCTAAATTCGTAAACTTATCATTTCCAGTCGTGGTATTATCTGGAGTGATTATATTAATATCACTATCATCTACATTTTTATATCCCCAACTAATTTTATATTTATCATCAGAGAGCATTATTAGATTATCACTATTAGTAGAAGATGAAAGTGTTATATCTATATCACTTCTTTTGTTGGTATAATCGCACTCATTTGTTATCTCATCACTTGTAGCTTTTTCTACTGTATTAACAAGAGTATTATTATATTCTATCCATTTATTATTATCATTTTTAAAGTGGATAGGTTCTGGATATTCTGCTAACATTTTTGTGCCATCGTCCAGCAAAAAAGTTTTTGAATATTCTGTTCTTTCCCCCGTGATTTCTGATACTATATTTCCTACTTCCTCTCCGTCTGAAGAAATATTGCTAAAATCAGCAGTTAATTCTTCTTCCTCATTACCGGTGACATCTGCACACACTTGCACAGGTAACAAGAATGCCATTAGTATACACAGGAAGATTGATATTGTTTTAATAGATTTGTTTGTCCTTTTCATAAGTCAGAACCCTTTTTAGTAACTTTTACATTTCAATATATTTGTTGGTGTTAATCACATCAACAACCTTCCAACAATCAGTAACCCTATATTATCCTTAATTCAGAGAATAAGTGAATTACCTATATATATTCTAACATATGTCAAATATTTTTGGTATAATTTTATAAAATTCAATATTGAGAAAATAAAGGTCAAAAATTGTGATTAATATACCAAAAAGCACATACAAAGTTGTGAACATCAAACATTATAAGGGTATATATCCTACTGTAATAAATTTTATGCTTTTCCCTGCTATATTTAATTAATGGTAGAGAAAAACAAAAAGCTATGCACTTTATAAGTACATAGCCCAAAAGTTGAATATGAATTTTCTACCCTTATTTCAAATACTTTTTCTCCATTAAGCCGATAAAGTTCTCCCAATCATCTTTATCAATGTGCAAATTTATTGCCGTTCTGATTGCGTTACTCACATATTTATTTTCGGATATATAATCAGCTATATCTGTTGCAACCATACCTTTATTCTTTGATGCCGCCGCTAAGTCAGACATCAAAATTTTATCCCTGTCGGACATCATCAACACATCCGCAAGCTTTACAAGTATTTTTTCTGTGGGTGCTGTACGGCAACCGCTTTCTATACTTGATAAATATGCGGGAGAAATGCCAACCAAACCGGCAAGCTTTTGTACTGATAGTTTATGCTCTTTTCGCCTTTCTCTGATAAACATTCCAAATGAATTATTCGTACCTACACCCCCAAAATCATAACCTAATTAGAGTATAAAAGCACAGAAAATATTAAAAAATTCTTTCATTTTAAAAAATTAATTATTTTTTGTTGGTTTGTGTTGGTTTTTGTTGTATAATGCAAATGAGGAGTGTGGTTATTGTGAAAATAATGGATTTCATTGTGATTGAGGACGAGAATGAAATATGCGAAGAATATAAATCCGCTGTAAAGAACTATCCGGATTTGTGCCTTATTGATACAACCGGCAGTGTGGACAAGGCGATTAATCTTGTAAATGAGTACCGACCACAGGCAATAGTATTGGATTTAGAACTTCACAAAGGAGTTGGCAATGGTATAGCCTTTCTTCAAGCCTTAAAGGAATTGGAATTTCCGTTCAAACCTTTTATTTTAGTTGTTACAAACAACATAAGCTCAGTAACCCATAATATTGTAAGAAATCTAGGTGCAGACTTTGTAATCACAAAGAATCAGCAGGATTACAGCGTTGATATGGTACTTGGTTTTCTCTCCTCAATTAAGGGTATAGGTGCTACAAACGCCAAAAAGGACAATGCAGATGTAAAAGCAACTGTCGGCGACGAATACAAAGAACGGTTAAGAAAGAAAATCACAACAGAGCTTGACCTTATTGGAGTAAGCCCTAAGTTAAAGGGCAGACAATATCTTAGGGACGCTATTGAAATCACTTGCAAAAACAAACAGGCGAATATATGTGCAATAGTGGCAAAAAAATATCTCAAAACTGACGCAAGCGTTGAAAGAGCAATGCAGAATGCCATTAATCACACCTGGCGAAACACAGACATTGAAACCCTTGAAAAAAACTACACCACCTACATAAACCCAAAGAAGGGTGTTCCAACAATTACAGAATTTATATATTATTATGCAGATAAGGTAATGATGAATTTATAAAAAAGGTGCCCGGCATTAGCTGATACTAATACCTGATAAAAAGCAGACTTATATTTGCGAGGATAATTTTCAGAGGACAAGGCGGAGGACGCCGTAAGGCTGACGCCTTGCAAGGACGACAACGCTGTACTCTGGAAATTAGACCGCAAAGATTGCTGTTTTTTATCAGGTATTAGTATTAGGCACCTTTTCTGCATATTCCAACAAAAAGCAACTACTTATTCTAATCAGAAAAATCCCACATAAATGATACCTTTGAATTGTAAAAAGCAATTTGAAGGAGGGTTCGTTTATGTGGGATTACATTTTAAGAGTATTAAAAAGGTGGTTCTAATTATTCAGGGAATGCTTGAACATGCATTCCCTTTTTTTCATTATTATGATATAGTATTGGTAAACATCGGAGGGCTTTATGGATATAATTTGGATGTTACAGTACTTGGAAAAATTTATTTCATTTTTATCTTTGTCAATATCTTGTTTTATTGTTTTCAATAAAATATCGAAAATAAAAACAAACTTTACGATAATATCAATATCTTGTTTAACAGCTATTCTAATATCTTTTTTCTCATCAACTATTAATCAATACAACAATACCTTATCAAGAGTACTTTTTATTACTCTCATTTGCTTATCCTTATTTATCACAGGTAAAAAATCAATTAATTTAATTCCGTTAACTATAATGTCAATAGGTTTATCCTATTGTACAAAAACAATTAGTATTATTATCTTCGGTATTGTTGGATATGTGTTTAAAATAGATGATAGTAAAACAGTGGCAGGAATATTATTATTATTAATACATCAACTTCTTACAATTGGATTAATTAAAACAAGAAGATTTAACAATGCATCACTGTTTCTCAACAATAAAGATAATCTTGGTATTGGATTAATCATTTCTGGATTTATCTTTGTTTTTGCTTGTATTGGAACTAACGAATTATACTTTTCTGATACTTTTATGACTATTCTCTTTATTGGAGCAATAATATCATCCATCGGTCTATTCCTATGGATTCGCAAAAGCATAACCGAACACTACAGAAAAAAGCTACAAGCTAAGGCTGACGAGCATTACCAAAACACACTTGCGGAAAAAAACAACAAATTGAACAGCTGAACAACTCAAACGCTTTTCTCTCCAAAATTGTACACAGGGACAATCACATTATGTCCTCCCTGCAACACACAATTACAAAGTACAAGGTTTGTGACAATCCGTCTGAAAAAGAAAAACTTATGAACGAAATTCTAACCCTTGCACAGGAACGCAGTGACCTTATTGTTAAAGAACAAAACAACACAAAAGTCCTCCCTACAACGGGAATATCCTTGATTGACGGTGCTTTAAGTAATATGTACATAAAGGCAACTGCCCATAACATAGATTTCAACCTAATCATAAATCAAGATATACATTACCTTATAAACAATCTAATTACCCAAACAGATTTAGAAACCCTGCTATGCGACCATATTAAGGATGCAATTATTGCAATCAACTCCGGTGAGGATATTAAGGGTAAAATACTGGTTACCATTACAATGAATGATGATATTTACGAAATATCTATTATGGATAATGGCGTGGATTTTGAAGTCGATACCCTTGCAAAATTAGGTTTAGAAAGGGTTACAACCCACAAGGACACAGGTGGCAGCGGTATCGGATTTATGACTACCTTTGAAACACTAAAAAAATCTAATGTCAGCCTTATCATCACCGAGAACAAAACAAAAACACCTTTCTCAAAATCCATCACATTCCGCTTTGACGGTCTGAATATCTTTATAATCAACTCTTATAGAGCCGATTCACTAAAACAATCAATTAACCGTGATGATATAGTCATTATGTAGAACAGAATATTTGCAGATGACAATATGACCATAACCCAAAGTTAGTTTTAGGTTATGGTCATTTCATTTTACATTAATTTCTATGATAACAGATTCTTCAATAGTCCTTCTGAACAGTTCGTTGGCAGTATTATAACTGCTTACTCAAAAGGAGAAGGTGTTTTTACTCATTTTTATCATAATCATTTTCTATTACATCGGAAATAAGGTTTGAAAAATCAACAGCATTTTTTGAAGTAATAACAGGTTTTCCTGTTCTTTCCTCAATATCTTTTCGTGCATTTCCGGCGACTTCGCCGCCCTCTTTTGCAACACTTCTATTTTCAGAAAAAGATTGAGGATTTTTCTCTTTGGAAATCTCAGTTGTGGTAGCTTCTGCCAACATATTTAGTACCAACTCAAGGGTACTCATATTATCTCTCAAGTTTTCCTTTTTCAGCCCTTTTAGATTTTTATACTGCCGGGTTGTCATTCCTGACCACGCTTTTGTGATTTCATCAGTCAGAATTGCATATTCTACACCCTGCTTTACACCACGAGAATCCCACTCATCAGTAAGCTCTTTTCTCACCTGTATAGCCTGAAGTCTTTGATTTATCCACTCTCTGGTATATCCTTTTTTCAGATATGTTTCAAGGGCTCGTTCTATGGTGAGTTCAGGGTCTATGGTTTCATCTATTCTCTCACGCCCTACTTCTGCAAGCCACATTTTAAAAGGTTCAGCTTTTGGTGACGGGATTGACTGTATTATTCTCAAAAGCTGTTCTGTATTTGCAACATCCGTCTTGTAATTTTTACCATCCTTTGGAGATGGCATTTTCAGTTGTACGATATTTTCGTACAACTGGTTTGCTCCTTCAGCTTTAAGTTTTCTCTTAAGATCACTCCAGTAACGACGAGGTTCGTTACTGTCAGTCAAAACTTCAATTACATCCACTATGGAAAAATACCATTCTTCCTCCGACTCATTCCACGCAGTCCGTATTTTTTTATCTTCAAATATTTGTATTTTGTTTTCTTCACTCATATATGTTCACCCACTTCTAAGCTAAAAATATTATAGCAGACTGAATTAGTAAATTCAATCTATTAAGCTTTATAGAGATAAGAATTGCTCATAATTAAGGTCGAAGATAATCTCTAATTCGTATCCCCGTGATACTTTCACTTCTCTTATGAGCTGGCAGGCTATCATTTTCTTCTGCTCCATTGTTGAGTTGTCAAATTCGTCTGCCCATGTTCTGAATTGTGAATAATAAAAATCAAGCTTGCCCATCGCATTTTGCTGATTGGCAAGCTTGTACTTTATATCACTTAATTCAATTTCCTTTTTATGGAGCAAATCGTTTGTATTATCAATAGAAACTGACAGTATATCGGGAGTGAAGCGGCTTTCACCGAGGAGTGATCGTCCTATTTCGGCAGATAATTCAACTACCTGCCTTTTCAGCTTTTCAATCTCTTTTTCAAGTTTAGTCTGCTTTCTTTTATACTCCGATATTTCGGATTTGTAGCGTTTTTCCAGTGCTATATCTTTTGGCGTCGATTTGATTTTGGCGAGATAATCTCTCAGCGTTTCAATCACAGCACCGTCAATTCTGTGTGCTACATAAGCCGACTGTCCGTCACAAGCTCCTCTTTTCATTGCTTTATTGGTACAAATATACCGCTGTCTGCGTACTCTATACTGACTGCCGTCTGCCCTGTCGTATCTGTCGATATAGCTTGTTGATACCATCTTCTGACCGCAGTGGGCACAGTATATATTTCCTGACAACAATGTACTGCCTTTTGTTGTTCTTGCTATCTGTTGTTTTTCTTCGTTCTTTGATGAGCGTTGTTTCAGTATAAACTGGGCTTGGTCAAAGATATTTTCATCTATGATATGCAGTCTTTCTATATACGGTGATTCAACACCGCCTGATACAAGATAACCGCAGTACAACCTGTTCTTTAAAATACGGTTTACAGTATTACATTGAAATTTGCTGTTGTTATGTGTTCTTATTCCGTGACTGTTCAGATAGTAAGCCATGCGATATGAGCCGTACCCCTCTTTAACTGTCATCTCGAATATCTTCTTGACAATCGGAGCTTCGTCATCGTCAATGACTATGTCCATAAGCTCTTTTCCCTTTTTATTGATTTCACCGCTTTTGATAAGTTTGTAGCCGAATGGTGCAACACCTCCGGTAAATTTGCCGTCCAATGTCATCTGGTTAAGGCGAGTTTTAACACGAGCTGACGTTTTCTGACTTTCACCGTTGGCTTGCCAAAATCGTATGTAATTCATAAGCTTGTCCACATGATTATCCATACGCTGTTCACCCTCGTTAACGCTCCACACCTCTATGCCGTGCTTAATAAACCATTCAACGACAAACGGAGTTTCATCATCAATTCTGCCTATTCTGTCAAACATAAAGACAAGAAGCACATCGAATTCTTTCTTTTCAGCGGCGCTTTTCAAATCCTGAATTGCATCTCTGTCGCTTGCCGAAACTTTAAATCCCGACACGCCTTTTTCCTGAAACTCTTTCAGAATTGTCCAGCCGTTGCGTTCCGCGAATTCTCTGCACGAGGTTTTCTGCATTGGAATATCATCTTTATCAACCTGACCTTTGGTTGATACTCTGTACAAGCAGTATACTCTTTTCATTTTATCACCCTTTCATACGATTTTTGCAAACCAACAATACTACATAGTTCCTATAATATCCAGCGAAATCCAAAAATAAATTGAAAGAAATTCAGCATCCAATCCGAGCTTTCATTCTGTTCTCAAATGTATCCAAAAGGTTTTCAAGAACATTTCTTTCTACATGTTTATTTCTGTTTTTAGAAAAGTAGATTGTGACCTTGCAGTCGTTTATAACAGATTCTATTCTGTGTTCTGAATCAATGTTATTTTCATTTATATAGTTTTCGTTCAAATTATCACCTGTTCCTTATTTTTTGTTTTTCTTATTTTTATAATCTTTCATCTGCTCATCAGCTTTTGCCGCTGCATTGCACAGGCACATAACGCAAACGCCGATAAAAGCACCGACAAAAAGACCAATCATAAATCCTAACATTTTAACACCTTCTTTCAGTAATTTTCTTCTAAATACCCCGACAGCAGAAATAAACATAATTTGCTTTCTGCTGTCGGTGTAATATCAATCGTTTTGGATAGCTCTAATTCTCACGCTATCCTATTGTCGCTATTTATCCTCGATACCCTGCGACAAGGAACACATCAGACGGTCATGCATTTGACTCCATTGGAATTTCACCACCGTGAGGATCTCCCACAGCCGTCCTCATTGCTTGCGACGGTTTTATCTCGCTCGAACTGTGACTGGACGGAAGTATCATTGTCCCCTCTGCCTGTCATCGCCGTCATTGAATTTGCCTTTCAATGTCTGAGTCCTGAAGACCTGTTAAGGTGTTCGCTCATGTGGCTCGTCCGTTCCGAACAGCAGAAGGAATGTATCTGATGTGCTGATATATAAGGAACCTCTGACTAAATCACTTCACACAGCTTGTCTGCATATTTTCCGCCGCCTTGTCCAAAAAATTCTCGCAATACATCAGTATTCCTGCGGTTTTTTGAACAAGTCGACAAAAAATCTGAGTAAACGATCTGTGCAAATGATTTATTCAGAGTTTCCTTTATTTTCAAAGAGCAACGCCTGTTCTCTGAAAAATGAAAACAGGCGAAAGAGAATTAACCCTTTCACCTGTTTCCTCACTTAAAAGCTAAAACACACCCCTGTTTTATAAATTTTTTAATATATTTTTTATTTTTACTACTGCACGATATACCGATCTTTGAACGCATTGATATGTACATCCTTCTTCAAGAGATATTTCTTCAAAGGTTTTCTCTTCAAAATAGTACTTTTTTAATCTACGTTTTTGCACATCAGGCAATTTGTTTATTGCCATATGAAGATTCTCCCCAGCCTGAGCTTTATCAAAGTATTCTTCTAACGACTGTTCGCTTGAAACACACTTTTGGTACAAGGCATTTTCATCTACTTCGGAATGTTCCAAATGTCTGTCGTATTCATTCATCTGAGAAATATCTTCAAGTTCAAATTTATTAAAACTCTCAAACACTTCCTGTGATACCTCTATCTCTTGAAAATTATTATTGACATCAACAAAAGAAATGTAGTATCTCCCGGATTTCGTGTACAGTGTATAAGGATTGTACTTATCCTTTCTCCTTTTAGGACGCTTGTCCATTCAATTATCCTCCAATCAATCTGAATTTTTTAATTCAGGTCTATCGGAGGACTTCTATTCTTATAGATCATCTTGCCCTTTCTGCTTTCAATGCAAAAAAGGCATAGAATAAAGCCGACAGTTAATAGCATTAAAAGCTATAACTTGTCGGCTTTATTAAGAATTCATTTATTCACTTTTTTAAATTTTCTTTTTGCCTACAAATCTCTTCAATTATAAACTTATTTTCATAAAAAATCCCTTTAGATCCTATTTCCTTCCTAATAGAACGAAAACACTTTCTAACTTTTATTCGTATATTGTCATATGTAGTTACAGAATTCGAGCATTCATTGCAAACTTCAACAAGATTCCAAATTAAGCTTACAGAAAAATAATTTGAGATATGCGAATAATTATCACACAAAAAGCCTCTCAAAACATTTGTAGCTTCCTTAGAATATTCACTACTTATTTTCTCAGATGGATCTTTACCATGTATATTATATTCATCAACCAATAAATCAATTAATATCTTACTTAATTCATCATAGAATGGTTTATTTATTTCATTCGACATTTTCCTCAATGTCCTATTCTCCTTATGTTTGTTAGAAAGAAAATTAACAACTATGGGCATAACAATAACTGATAATATCCCACCTACAATTGTGGAAATCCACATTCTTATATCTTCCTGACATTGAAAGAATACAATTATTGTTGGAACAAAAATAAAGAATAAAGATAAAATAATTATTAAAATATAATACACTATCAACATTCTATTACAATGGTCTATTATTGTGTCAATCACTTTCCTTAATTTAGGTCTTTCTGATTTAATTTTATCAATTTTTGTAAACATATTTTCACCTTCCTATTTTCCTTTTTCAAAAACATACAAATATAAGTCTTCTAAAGTTGGTTTTGCCGTCTGTATGATATGATTTTCCGGCGGGATATCTGTTACTATTCGGACTGTTATTTTGTCACCGCTGTGGAATAGATTTGACACACGGTAGTTTTCCTGGAAATACTTTAATTCTTCCTTTTCGATTTCCACTTCAAAAACCTTGTTTTCTATTTCCTTTGTAAGGCTGTTACAGGTGTTGTGGGATATGAGTTTGCCCTCTTTCAGCAGGATAATTTCCTTTGCTATGAACTCAATGTCGGACACAACATGGGTGGAGATTAGGACTATCTTATCCTCGGCTATTTCGCTTATAAAGTTTCTTATGCGTATTCTTTCCTTGGGGTCAAGTCCTGCTGTTGGTTCGTCAAGGATAAGGATTTCGGGGTCGTTTAGAAGTGCTTGGGCTATTAAGGCTCTCTGCTTCATTCCGCCTGAAAATCCGCCTAACTTTTTGTGTGCTGACTCTGTTAGATTTACTGTTTCAAGAAGTGAAGTGATTTTTTCCTTTGCATCTTTCTTCTTCAGTCCTTTTAGTGCCGACATATACCACAAAAATCTGTTGAGGGTAAAGTCGTCATAAAGTCCCTGTTGCTGTGGCATATATCCAAGTACAGAACGGTAGTCTTTACCCAGTTTTTTGATATTCTCACCGTCATACAGCACCTCACCGCTATCTGTATTTAGGTTGTCGGTGATAATGTTCATAAGTGTACTTTTACCTGCACCGTTGGGGCCAAGTAGTCCATAAACTCCCGGCGTAAGTGTTACGGAAAAATCATCAAGTGCCTTTACCGTTCCCTTTTTGTAGGTTTTGCTTATGTTTTTGATTTCTAATTTCATTTTCTGACCCTCTTATAGTTAGTAAATTTACAGCCGGCAATAACAAACAGAACTACCGACAAAATAATACATATACTTATTACTGCAAAAATCAATATCCAATTACTCATAAATATTCTTCCTAATTGGAAATTTATTAACAATATTACTGATGAAATTATCATTGAAATAAGGTTATTTTCCCCATAAATTGATATAAAAGTAACTATGGATAGTTGTAATAAAGATATAGCAAAATAACCGATTAACTCTAAAACAGAAGATGAAATAATCGATATAGGTACACCCTGAAAAGCTCCTATATTATTAAGAGAAAATTGAAAGCTTCCTGTTTGGAATGTGTTAATAAATCTAATTATATATGGTATATATATCAATGCGAACATTATAAACAACACACAGATTGACATTCCTAATTTTGTTATAAACAATTTAAATTTTCCATTTCTATTTGAACGAAGAAGGTAAATAACTTTATTTCTATATTCAGTAGTATATAATTGCGGAATCGCTATAATAATTAAAAGTGACAACAAGAAAAGTTGCAGCCATTCCCTATCTTCATTGGAAATAAATTGAGTATATAATTTTTCGTCAACAAACCTTCCCTGTTCTGAATTTTTAATTCTATTATACTGTACTTCTATTCTTTCCAAAGCTGTTGTTTCATTTTCTATTGTATTTGACACAACCTCATACATTTGGGAAGAAATATTTGTATCAAGTTTCTTCTCCAATTTATCTATGTGCAATTTGATGTTTTCAATGTATTTCTCCTTTTGGGGTGTAATCTCGCCCTGTAAATAATCCATATGATTTTTATATGCCACATCAGCACTTGATGTATAGGGATAATTTTCACTGCCAAAGCAATTAAAAACAGAAGCCGTTGCTAACAGAAGTAATATTATTGCTGTTTTGTTGCAAACAAGATACTTAAATAACTCGCCTTTTATAAGGTTTGAACTGCCTGATACACCTGTCCTTTTGATTTGAATATTAACTTTTTGAAATCTGTTTTTTGTGAAGTTAACAAGCACAATTATTATGCTGATTAGGGTTATTACTATGATAGTTATAATTGTGGCAGTTATTCTGTTAACAGGTATTTCTAATATATTTAGATTCAGATACTTAGATAGCAATGTTTGTGTATCTACAAAACAGAATATATTTATGTGCTTCACAAGGTTGATAACCGAATTATCAGGTATTATAGTATATAAAAGATATTCTCCGGCTATAAGCCCTATACACAAAGAATAGCGAATTACTGAATTTTTGATACAAACAAAAACTATTGCAAACAATGAAGCAACTGCAATAAATGCAAAGGACTTAAAAAACAAATACACCAAATAATACTGACCTAAATTCAGATTGAGAGTGCAGTTTCGAAACTGCGGTACAGACTGAACTACCGCATCTAAAGTATCAATTCCGTTTTTGTTGTTTAATATTATTATATTGACAATAGTAAAACAGGCTGAAACTAAAATGGTTAATATTATATATGCCACAATCTTGGCAAGTGCTGTTTGCTGTCTTCCTTTAGCTGTTGTATTTATAAGATTTTGCATATTTTCAGTAAAAATATATACCCCAATGAGAAATACAAGTGCTATTAACAAATAGTCTGTAAGGGCAAAATCCCCCAATGCAATAATGCTGTCTGACTTTGCATTTGTTAGCTTTATACCCTTTAAGTTACTGTAATCTTCAGCTGTTTTAAAAAGATTTTTGTAGCTAAAAGAATCTTTATCTCCAAACATTTTAGCTTGACTGTTTGCTCTTTTATCCATTTCATTTATAAAATCAGAATAGGATTTTATATATTGATTTTGATTGACCTTGCTTTGAGATGTATTGTCATTGCTGATTAAGGCAACTACACTTAATAAAACAGAAAAAACAATAATAGATATAAAAAATCTTTTACATATTACCTTGTTTATTTCGTAAAATATCAGTTTCATATTACACCTCAGGAAAATTCATATATTATCTTAGAAGTCAATTTTTTCTTTGTTGCAATATCCTTTTTGGAAACAGCCTGTAATTTATCGTCTTCTGTAAGTCTTATAATATATTCATCATCATAAGGTAGTTGTGGGTCAACTATGAAGGGCATTTTCACTTTGTTTATCAGTTTACCTTTTTTATCAAATAAAATATACACTCCCGGTGCTTTTTCTATTTCTTCAAAAATTATATAATTACCGTCGGAAAAAATATTATATCCATTGTATTTTTTATCATAATCAAAAAGCTTAGTTGTATTCTCACCGTTAAGGTTACAGGTATATATACAGTTGTCACCGGATAGATATATTAACTTATCTTTAAAATAACCGCAAAATGTAGGTGTATCACCCTTTACCTTTTGAGTTAATGAATAGAACTCATCATTTTTTATATCATAAACATACCTGCTGTCATTAAAAGATTCATTATTTGCGTCAAGTATACCTGTCCCTTTTTTTACAGTTGAACAATCAAAATACACATAATTTCCATATGCCTGCATATTCAGTGTTTGTTGAAGTATCAGTCCTTTACTGTTAAAATCAGCAACTGTTTTTACAGACTTATCTTCTAAATTCAAACTGTATATAGAACAATCCTCAGTTGCTCTTTCCCTTCCTTTTTCGTCCGTTGTTGTAACAGAAGAAAGTGCATAATACAAATAATTTCTGTGTATAATCCATTGATCAATACTCATTGCCTTAATGTTGTATACTGTTTCTGTTTGTTGTGCAGATAAGTCAATCCTTTTTAGATATAAACCCTCTTTTTCAATCTTAGAGTTATCCATATAGTATATACTGTTGTTATAATACTGAATTACTTGCTCTGCAGGTAAAAAATCTCCCTCTATATAGGCATTGCAACTGTGCTTTTCATCTTCATCTATTTCCTTATTATGCAAACAATCGGATTTATTACACAATGGATAAACAGACATATCCTTATCAATAAAGTATATAAAATTATCTTTCAAAAAGTAATATCCGCCATCACCCCGTTGTAGGGTTGAACCGTACCACACATCTTCATACATATACTGGTTATCTTGACCTGCTACAAAAGTATTTTTGTCAGAAATTATTTTTTCTGTATCAGAACACCCACTAATAATCAGCAATACTAATAATACATTTAATAATAAAAGCTTTTTCATAGTTTTACCCCCTGTACGTTAGTCTACTATAATAACAACCTGCCGGTTTTCCGGCAGGTTTATAAAATTAGTCAGTTTTTAAGGTATCGCTTCGTGTTGACAATCTCACTTTGGCATATGAGCTATCTGGATCATAACTTGACAAACTAGATCTACTTGAAGGGACAGTTGCTGTAAAAGAACTACTTGTCCTTGAGTCCAAACCCAGTGTTTTTACCGCTCTTGTTCTAAGTAATTGATTATTATTATCACGGTAATGATAATAAATATATACGGTTCCACCAGTTGTGCAAGGACCACCAGTTGTAGATTGTGTTACTGTGGCTTTGGCAGTATATCTATGTAACTTCGAATAACCTGTTCCGCCATCACTTAATGTATGCTTACCAGTGGTACAATCGTTGGTATGACTAACATAATCTACAGCATTTACAGATAACACAGAAACCGCTACACAACTTACTGCTAATAATGAAGCCAATAGTTTCTTCACTTTTCTTAATCCTTTTTGTTTCATTCAAAACCTCCTTATTTTTTGTAACAAAACATCAGTTAGCTAATCTGTATTTTGTTTGTATTCTAAAATACTCTGCAGTGGATTTATCAGTTCATATAATTAACCTTATTTATATTTTAAAATAAAATATAATGTTAGACTAATTTGTGCTTGATTTTTTGCAATTTGTTGCAACAATCACAAAACTACAATAAATTGAACAATGTTACCATAATTCAATTATCTTGTGATTAAATCATATCACTATTGACAAGGCTTGTCAATAATATTTTGAAATCTAAAATATTTAAATTACAATATTTTTATGTATAATAGAATTGTTGGTAAATCATAATTTTTGGAAGGTGTTTTATGGGTACTAAAAATAATTTTTTCAGCGGAATAACAGAAATTCTTATTCTGGCAATTTTGAATGACCATGATAGCTACGCCTATGAGATTGTTAAGTACATTAAGGAATTTTCCGACGGGTGCCTTGCGATTTCTCAAAACACCATTTACGCTGTTACCTACAAGCTTGAAAATGAGGGTAAAATCACCCAATATTCTAAACTTGTGGGCAAGCGGAGAACAAGAATTTATTATCATCTTGAATCAAACGGACGGGATTATTACGCCCAACTACTAAACAACTTTCGTGACGCTTACAGGGGTGTAGAAAAAATACTTTCAACATTAAAGGAAAACACGGAGGATAAGGACAATGAATAAGCTGTGCAAGGAGTACATCAAAGAAGTAAAGGCTATGTTCCCTGTTAAAGGAAAGAAAGAACGCAAGTACATAAAACAACTGAGCAAGGATATAGAGGATTACTGCGAAGAATCCAATGCAACAACAAAGGAAGAGCTTTATGAAAACTACGGAAATCCGGTTGATGTAGTAGCCGAATATTTTTCGGCAATCGGTGCACCTTATGTTATTAAAAAAATTAGAATCAGCAAATATATTAAGGCATTAATAGCTATTATAATTGCAGTTATTTTAGTTCTCTCTACTATGTATGGTGTTATAAGATGGGAAGAACATCAAATGCTATTGAGAGAAGAAGTTGTTATCGTTGAAGAAGTAATTGAATAAAGGAGGAAAACAATGAAAAAAAGTATAGTTCTTACATTAATTTTCGCACTTATTAGTTGTACATTATTATGTATTACTGTAAGTGCCAAAACCACCGATAATACAGAAAGAACCATTGAATATTTAGATAATGGTGATTATATTGAAACAATAATTACTGATGATACTTTAGATTCAGATATTTCTTTATACACCACGAATACAATTACAAAAACAAAAACAAAATATTATAAAAACAGCAGTGGTACTGTACTCTGATCCGTTTCAATTAAGGCTACATTTTCATACAATGGCAGTACATCGACCTGTACAAGCTGTTCCCATAGTACGACAGCCCCAGCCGCTAGTTGGTCTATAAAAAGTGCATCACACAGCAAATCGGGCAACACAGCAACAGCAAAAGCAACAGCTACCCATACAGTATCTGGAGAAGCAACAAATTATTCAATGTCAGTTACAATAAAGTGCAGTGCAACAGGAGTAGTGTCATAACCTTAAGTTAATTGGAATTATTTTAAACAGTAAACTACTTTTCTCACCGTTGTTTCTATATCTTTGCTTGGTTGTAATTAGTTTAGCATTTTTTAAATCTTTGATAGCCCTTCTGACTGTAGCAGGCGACAGCTTTATGTCGCCTGCTATTGTTTTTACCGAAGGCCAGCATTCACCGTTTTTGTTAGCTCGGTCGTGGAGGTAGGTATATACGGCAACGGCTCGGTGTGGCAAGTCCATTTGATAAAGAAAAGATAATCTACTCATTACTGATATCCTCCTGTGGCGGTCTTTCTGTTCTGATGACTACTTTTCTTTGCTTATCTGGGTTCTGTTCAACGCTTGAATTCTCGGGTTCTTTTGTTGGCTCTTCTTTCTGTTCAGAATCGATAGTATTTTCACTATCGGTTTGTTCTATATTTGGCGAGGTTTTAAGATTTTCATTTTTCTTCTTTTTCTCACCGCTTACTTCATCAAATTCCGAATCAGTTACAGGCTGTTCAAGATAGTGAGGATGGTATTCTTGTATTATGTTGTTGAACAACTCTGAACGGTTTGCATAGTGAACTTCACGGTTTCCGTTTTCCATGACCTCATACTTTTCCTCAAACTTAATACCCCATTTAAAAAACAGCTTTAGCTTAACTTTCATTGGATAAAAACCTGTTTTCATAACAACAAATGTACCTTTTGGAAGTGACTTCAACTCATCGGGAGTCATAAGCGGTCGCTCAATCATCTGCAAGGATTGGGAAGGGTCATTCTTACTCCTGCTCACCGAGCCACTCATAACTGTACGACTGCCAAGTGCTTTTGATAACACTTCCGCACTTGTGCTGTTGGGAGCAAAGCCACCGAAGATAGTCAGTTGGGTGTTGTCTATGATAACATCAGCACCCTCTTTACCATAATTCTTCTCCAACTGTGCAAAGGATTGTATTATCGGAACTATCTGCAAACGCCTTGAACGGGAAGCGGAGAACATCATTTCAGCCGAATCAATCTTTGGCAATGTTCCGAATTCATCACAGAAGAACACACAGCGGTTTTTCAGCACACCGCCGTTTTCATCTGCGACTGAAAGTATTTCACGGTAGAGCTGTTGGATAATCAGCGAAACCATAAAGAAAGTGTTGGGATTTTCTTCCGGCATTACAATGAATATCGCACATTTTTGATTACAGAATTTTTCAGCGTCTATCTCTGTATCAAAACACAAAAGTTGTTCCAACTCACTATCAAGAAAAGCATTCAGCCTTGAAAGTGCCGTACTCATAACGCTTGACATACTCTGCTCGGCTGTGTTCAGTGCGGCTCCTGCAAACCATTTTGCTTTGTGGTCATCGGGAAGATAGTCCATTAAAAGTTGAAACTGATTTTTGCCTTTCTTGTTGGTCGGAGCAAGTAACTCCTGAATGATTTTGAATACCGAAACAATATGCCTTTCTTCGGGTTCGCAGAATTCTGAAACAAGCAGAATAGTTGCTGTTAAAAGTCCCTCTGCCGCATCATAGAAGTAAGCATTTTGTCCGAATGAAGCCGAGTCCATTCCCGAAAGAATAATCGTTTTTGAAATGATTTTTGCATATTTTTCTGCTCTTGCCTTGTAAACAAGCTGTTCAGGTTCGGCTCTGTATAAGTCCATATATTTGTTCACGAGATGCAGGAGATTATTGCCGTGCGAGCGTGTGGGATTACGCAAGTCTATGACTGAAATTTTGTAACCGTAATACTTTTCTGCAATCGTCCCATAATTGCGAACTACATCTCCCTTGGTATCGGTTACCATAAACGACATACCCGTTGCACAGGCATATTCAATACACGGATAGAGCCAATATGCTGTCTTGCCGACACCTGCCGCACCAATCATCAGAGCGTGAACATCGCCTGTGTCTACCATTGCTGTTGTGGTGCTGACAGGTTCTTTTTGCGCTATTACTTTTTTATTTTTCTTTTTCCTGAACAGATTTCTGAATTTTCTGAAAGCATAAAATACTGTATGAGAAAGATTTATCAAATGACCTCTTGTCCTATTTTTACAACCGACAACGATACCCTGTTGTGTTGGTCTGCTTTTCGGATTTTTTCTCCACTTGTTCGGCTGAAAATTTATGTGCTTGTAGGTTCTCTTTATCTCTTTTTTGGCTGCCCACCGAGCCGTGCCATGTTGCCCTTGTCCGACCGTCTTATTTTTTATACGGTTGAGTGAATAGTAATTGCCGACCGTAGAAATGATTATGAACAGAGCAAACATTGAGCCTGTCACAATAATCAGAGTTATAATTCCTGATGGCATATTTCATTACTCCTTTCACCTGAAAATATCAAATCCTCATTCCAATCTTTATGAGTAGGAACGAGGATTTCATTTGTGATATTCATTGAATTTAATTTATCGGCTATGCGTTTGTTTGCTGTCTGTCCTGCTTCGTCATTGTCAAAGCAGAGAAATACATTTTTGATGTTCGGATTATCTTTCAGACATTGAAAAAGCACCCTGTCCGAAACAGAGCAGGATGCCGCATAGCTGTTTTCTTGCCAATTTTCCTTGTGCATTGAAATGAAACTCAACATATCAATCGGTGCTTCAAATAAAAATATCTTGTTGCTTGTGCCGTACCAATGAAAGCTGAACTCCGGCTGACTACTTGCAACATTTCCCTTGTACGAATTACTCGTCACCGTTCCTCTCTTATGTGCGTGGCGAGGTTTACCGCTTGAATCGTAACCTACAAATACTGCGTTGTGAAAATCTGCCGATTCATATATCATTCGGTTCCTGACAAATTCAAAGAGCACATCTTTATCAATGCCACGAGTCAACAGCAGATAAGAAAAAACTCTGCTCATTCTGTTATTTCTCTGTGGTAATTCAAAAGGTTTATGCTCTTTTTCTATGGGTGGTGATGTTATGATTTGACCGCCACAGTTATTCAAAAGCATTTCAACCGCTTCGGCATAGTCCTTGTTGTAAAATCTGCGGACAAAGTCAATCGCATCACCGCCTATCTGTTCGTACTGATGATACCAGAGGTGACCTCTGATTGTTACCTTTTGCGAGCCGTCAAGCCATTCGTATTCTGAACCTGATTTCTTGACTTTCTCGCCTTGACTGATTAAAAAATTTGCAAGGTCAGTTCGCCTTGCCTGTTCTCGCTGTTCTTTTGTAAAATGAATGTAAGTTGATATTTTAATCACTTCCTTGTATATATTTTTTTCTGCTGTAATATCTTATAGTGGGTAGTTCTTCTCTTATCACTGTGACAGGAGGCACCTATCAGCGTTTAGGTGCAGTTATTCCTTGGTGGTGGGATTATTTTTTATAGACAATTTTATTTGTATGTGGTATGATAATTGTAAAATAACTGATTGATAAATCGGAATTTATAGGAGGAAGAGATGAATAGGCTAATATCTAAAATAGGTGCAGCAATAGTGACATTAACCGTTTTCCTATTTGCAATGTTTATGATAGTAGATTTTCCATTTAGTTCATACCTTGTATGTATGTTTTTACCGATAGGCTATATCATGATGGCGGCTGGCTTTCACCATGAAAGCGCAGAGGAACAACGTGTATCTGCAAATATAGGAATGATTTTTTCTGCAATATATGCGGTATTGATTTTCTTGGTATATTTTGCACAGACCACAACTGTAAGACTGGAAGATATAAATGAGCAGGCAATAAAGATATTAGATTACCAGAGAGGTGGTCTGCTTTTTAATTATGACCTGCTCGGATATGGAATGATGGCTCTTTCAACTTTTTTTATCGGACTTTCTATTAAGGCAGAAAGTAAATCTGACAAATGGCTGAAATATCTGATGATGATACACGGTGTCTTTTTCATTAGTTGCTTTATAATGCCTATGACAGGTGTTTTCACAAGTATGGCAAATGGTGATAACGGCAGTGGTGGCACAATCGCACTTCTGTTTTGGTGCGCTTACTTCATTCCAATAGGTATATTGTCATATAAGCATTTTGGAAAAGAAAAACGATAAATTCCAGTTTATTGAACTTACATTTTCAACCCCTGATCACGCTTTTTATCATTAATCTTCTGCTGTAGCTTTTTATCCGTCCTTTGCGCTTTCTGCTTTTCTTCAAAACGAAGCCTACTTTGGATTATGTTGCAGAGGTAGCGCAGAAGATATAGGGAAGAAACTGCAACGCTGTTGCGGTTGGTTTTAATTGAATAATGAGGATACAAAACACCTCTGTCTGAATCAATGACTGATTCAGCAAAGGTGTTTTCTTCATATTCAAAGGGATTTGAAACAGATTCTTCGTCTGTGTTCTCGCTTTCTTCCGCTTCATCTTCGATGATAGTTAATTTCATAGCTTCCTTGATTACCGCATTCTTGATTGACTTGAATTCCTTGTTTTGGGCAAGCGGAATCCTCTCCGGCATTTCATCCGTGTAGGTGCGGATTGTGTTTTCTTTTTGCTCATACCAAAGATCATACAGCTTATTAATTCTGCTGTCATTGGCAAGTTCTTCAACAATAGAATCCACAATCGCTTTTACATCAGTTTTAAGATATCCGTAAACCTTTTTGCCGTTTGTTTTTGAAAGTCTGTCGGCAAGCTCCAACAGCTTATGCTGAATTGATGTGCTGATATATATTTCGGAGTTAATCTTTGATACCAAATCATCTACAATGTCACGAGCCTCGGCACGGAGCTTATCTCTTTGCTCGGTCTGCCTTTCATATATGCACAATAAATCTTGCTGAAAAATATCTCTTGCAAATGACGAACGGAGATTTTCAACTCCCTTTTGCGTGAGATAGCCTTCGTTCTCCACGGTTGAATATGCAATCAGATGCACATGAGGGTGGTGAGATTCATTATGAAAAGCCGCATACCAACGAAGATTTTCCATTGGTATTTTCAGATTTTTCGCAAGTGATTCTGTCTGTGTGCGGAGCATATCTCTCCACCGAACTCCGGTATTAAAGCCAAGCCGTTGTGCATCTTCTCTGCGGATAGAAATTATCGCAGTCCAGATATTGCCCTTGTGCCTGTCGAGTTCTTCAGATACTTTACTCAGCTGAACCTGCACACCGTCATCTGTAAACAGTCCGTGCGAGCCTAATCTCTCGGCACGAGGACGGGTTGCAATATAATCGGCATATGCTTTTCTTCCCGAGATTTCATAAGCGTAATCTTCCATAACTCTTGAGATGAAATCAGATGCCGAGCCTTGATTTTGCTTTTCAAGGTAATCAGCGTACTCAAACATATCCTTGCTGTCGGGAAAATCTTTTAAGATTTTTTCAATAAGATTCTTCTGATTTGCCGTTGCAGGAGCAAATTTTTTAGTGTCATCAATCTTTTCTACGCCCTCACGGGTAGCAATATATTTTGCATAACCGCCTGCACTGACTTTTCGATTCGGCTTGAGATATTTAAACTTTGTAACTAACTTTGCCACAAATAATTATCCTTTCTGCCAATCGTATGCGTCATCAAAAGAAAACGAACCGTTGAGCCGTTTGACTTCCTTGACGCACTCGCCACGAAGTTTTGTAAGAGTCATCTTATCTATGTCCTGTGACGAGGCAATAATATTCATCGTCATTGCAAGCTCTACGGCTAATTTAAAAATCAGCCTACTCATTCGGTTGTCGCTCTCGGCAACGATAGACTTCAATGTAGAGGTAACCACATTCGGAAGATACTGACTGTTGTCGTTTGAGGAAAGGTAACCCACATAAAAGATGATTGCCTTTTCAATAAATTCACTTCGACTGGAGCAGTTATCTTCCTTGTAGATATTCTGAACCATATCGAGTGTTGATTCCTTTATCCAGAGTGCAAACTTCCGCTTTACTTCTTTTCTGTTATCCGTTTCATTCAAGTGCAAAACCTCCTTTTTGTTACAACCCACAGTTGCAACTCCTTGAATTTTGGCATTTTATTCGGCAATTCGGGCAGTTAAACCCACAAGTACAACCCCAAGGCTGAAAATTAACCCCTATGGATTTTTGAGGCTGAAAAGCGGGAAAAACTGCATGGCAGTCGGCGTTGCCGTCTGCTGTGAACCGACACGAGGGAGCGACTGCAACCCCGTGTCTTTCTCCTGCTTAAATACCTACCCTTGAAAAACTGCCCGATTTGCCGTAACTTTGATTTTCCACACTTTACCACAAACCGCCCTGTTTCGTTTTTTCTTTGAATTCGGATACTTTCCCGACTTCTCCTTTAAAAGCCGACACAGGGCGAGTGTAGCGAGAATACCGCTGTTATTCTGACTTTATTGATTTACCGTTTATTACTTCAAAATTGCACTCGGTATAGGACAGTCCGTACTCCTTGACTTCACGGTTCAAAATATCGAACATTGACTGTTCAATACTGCGTGAGCTGAGTTTTATTTCATCACTCAAAGTGTCATAGCAAATCCATTCTTCGCTCTCGGGTGTGTCCTTTACAAGAACATCAAGGGCTATCTGTGGTTCTTCATCAATGAAATAAATTACTGCATTGATTTTTACACAACCTACTATGAGAGTTGCCACAAGTCTTTCTTCATAACCTGCTTTGCCATATAACTTTTTCTTAACATCACCGGCTGACATATACCTTTTGAAACAGTACCTCTTGCCTAAATCTTTCTTAAGCTGTTTTCTCAAATTCATAAGGTCATATCACCGAACCCCTCGTCTTCGTCATCACATAAATCAAATGACTCTGGTTGTTCTTCCGGGTGCTGTTCATAATATTTGTCAGCACTATCATTGACAGCCTTGTTCAGAACATTAATATCAAGTCCACAATCCATATATCCTTGTGTGACCGTATCATAGTAACCCTCTGAGGGCAGTCCGAAGTTCTGTTTTAAATTCATAATGTAAACCATTCCTTGAACATCTCTGCCACCTACATTTACACTAATGTCTTTCTTGAAATATGAGTTAGGGTAACCCTCGTATCTGTCAAGCATAAGTTCATCAAAAGGTGTTATCTTCCAAAGGGCAACAGGAACACTTGAACCTTGTTTTGGTGCTATAGTAGCAAAGGAACAATTCGGGCGTCCCTTAAACTGCAACTCATAATTATCAATCATCCCTGTTGCAATTAGTTTTGCAGTTGGGCAACGAAAACTCATCTGTTCAAGATTCAGATTACTGCCATAGGCAACATATATCTTACTCATAATAATTTCTCCTCTCCTTTACATTGACATAGAAAAATCCGAACCATCTTCCTGCTGTTCAGCAGTTTCCAGTTCGGATTCTATTTCAACATTGTTTTCCATTGTTTCAATATATCTTCTTTGTTCTAACCTCTCCTTTTGCTTTTCAGCCTGTGCAGGGTCTTTCCAAGCAATATTGCCATCAAGATTTTTTAGGAGATGGGTTCTTGCTGTTTTGAATTCATCACCTATCATACCTAACCTTAACAGCCAAGTTCTGAAAGTGTATTTTTCATTACTGGAATGAGTTTTGTTACGCATAGCCCTCTTTTGTATTAGTGCTTGGTAGCTGATTGCAAGTGACAGTTGAACATACGCCTTTACCTTTCCTGCGTGTAGGGTTGAATTGAAAAGGCGAAATTCTATTGTCCCCTTGCTGAAAACAGAATGAAGGTTAAGACCGTGGTACCTTGTATCATCATAATGTCGCCAGCTACCATCTTCTCCGTCATACCACATATCCTTAATCTGCTCCATTGTAAGGGGCGGTCGTTTGTTCACCTCATCAAGAAATCTTGTGTCAGCTTTTTCACAGTAGTGTTCCCTGCGAACATTAACATCAAGTGCCTTGTATAATAAATCTTCCTTTGACGCCATAATATTTACAATGTTACGAAGAGTTTTGGGAGTGTGTTTTGATGCGTCAACATGAACATGAATACCACACCTGCCATTAACTCTTGCACCTGCATTTCGTAACGCTCTAACAAGTTCCTGCAAGGTTTCAATATCTTTATACTGACAGATTGGAGAAACAAATTCTACGGAATAAAGCTGACTTGCTCTTTCACCCTGTCGGTTAGTACACTCAATACTTGAGTCACGCATTATTTTCCAGTTTCTGTCCTCAGGATCCTTTACAGTATATGAATCATAACCTCCACCAATATGAGTTGCACTTGTATGAAAATAACCGGCTATTACCTTTGAGGCTGTTGCTCTGGTAATGCCGGTCATTTCTATTTCTATGCCAAAATTTTGCGACCTCAAGTCTTTTCCTCACTTTCAATCTTTGGTTTTTTAGGCTTGGGCGGTTTTGTCTGCAATCCTTTCATATCAATGAACTCTCTCACATTTGCAGGAACATATTTTGCATACAAGCTGTCAACGGCTTTTTCAAGCTCTTCCTTGAAATCCAAATCACGCTGTGACATATACAGCCTGATTGCATTCAGCTTTTCATCATCGTACATAATGCTTACGCTTGTTTTCTTCATTTTGATTTCACCTCCACATATTTTATATT
>CANROX010000017.1 GCA_947632335.1 uncultured Clostridia bacterium | reverse complement strand
GCTCCAGACAAGGAGCTATCAGGCAAAGGACGGAACAAACCGCTATGTAACGGAGGTTGTTGCCGACCAGGTGTCATTTACAGGGGAAAAACGGGATCAGGCCGTTTCAGGTTACAACGGAGGATATAATGCTCCTGCTCCACAGCAAAGCTACAATCCGGAACCGGAACAGCCCCAGGCATATTCAAACGGAGAAAATTCTGATTTTGAAGAACTGCCTATGGACGACGACCTACCATTCTGATTTAACATAATTGGTATTTTAGTAAAGGAGATTAACTACAATGGCAACTGATAGACCAAACCGTGGCAGAAAGTCACGCAGAAAAGTTTGTGGTTTTTGTGTAGATAAGGTAGAAAAGATTGACTATAAGGATATTGCAAGACTTCGTCGTTATATGTCAGAAAGAGCAAAAATTCTTCCAAGAAGAGTTACAGGTACTTGTGCCGCTCATCAGAGAGAGCTTACAGTGGCAATCAAAAGAGCAAGACACCTTGCACTCCTTCCATACACAAGCGACTAATAAACAGTTTAAATTACAGACCTTTTTAAAGGTCTGTTTTTTGTTTACAAAATTTCTATCTTGACTATAAATATCCTATCTTATATAATAAGGGTTAGCGATTGATTATACAGTATAGGAGAATTACTATGCGTGGAATAGAAACTAAAAAAACAGGCATTCGTAAGCAGGTTTTTACCGAAATAGCAAAACTTGCATACGAGGGTTGGGACGCCACAAAATTTGAGGCCCTGCCCTATAAGCTGATTAAGGGCGAGGTAGCTACATATAGGGACAGCGTATTTGTAGAAAGAGCAGTAGTCGGGGAGAGGCTTCGTGCCGCTATGGGTTTTCCTCTCCGTGATTATAACGAACCTTCCCTTATTTCGGAGGGTATTGAGGAGGAACTCCTTAACGAACAGTACTATGAACCGCCCCTTATCAATATAGTTAAGTTTGCCTGCAACAGTTGTCCGGAGGATAGAGTATTTGTTACAGACGCCTGCCAAAAGTGCCTTGAACACCCCTGCGTAGAGGTGTGTCCCAAGGATGCAATTACAATCAAGGGTACAAAGTCTACCATTGACCAGGATAAGTGTATTAAATGCGGCAGATGTATAGACGCCTGTCACTATCACGCAATCATTCATCAGGAAAGACCCTGTTCAAAGGTTTGCGGTATGAAAGCCATAAAATCCGATGAATTAGGCAGGGCAGAAATAGACCATAGCCTATGCGTGTCCTGTGGACAGTGCCTTGTGAATTGCCCTTTCGGTGCAATTATTGATAAAAGTCAGATTTTTCAGACAGTAACCGCCCTAAAAAGCGATACCCCTGTATATGCCGCCATAGCTCCGGCTTTTGCAGGTCAGTTTGGTAATGTAACAACCGGTCAAATTCGTTCAGCCTGCAAGGATTTAGGCTTTGAAGATGTGGTAGAGGTTGCAATCGGTGCGGACCTATGCACAATAGAGGAGGCTCACGACTTTCTTGCAGAAGTCCCTGAAAAACAACCCTTTATGGCAACCTCCTGCTGTCCTGCATGGTCAATGATGGCAAAAAAGCTTTTCCCCCGGTTTGCGCCATACATTTCAATGGCGCTTACGCCTATGGTTCTGACTGCAAGACTTATAAAGGAAAAGCACCCGAATTGCAAGGTCGTCTTTATAGGCCCCTGTGCGGCTAAAAAACTTGAGGCAAGGAGAAGAACAATCCGAAGTTATGTTGACTTTGTCCTTACATTTGAGGAATTTAGCGGTATACTTGAGGCAAAGAATATAGACATTTCAAAATGCGAGGAGGACCGTGAGTTTAACGACGCCAGTGCCGGCGGTACAGGTTTTGCTGTAAGCGGAGGAGTTGCCAAGGCTGTAGAAGATTTGCTTAAAGAGCTTGAACCCAATATTCAGGTAAAGACTGCCAAGGCGGAGGGCTTGCCGGAATGTTACAATATGCTCAAAATGGCCAAGGCGGGTAAGTATGACGGTTATCTGCTTGAGGGTATGGGCTGCCCCGGAGGTTGTGTGGCAGGAGCAGGAACAATTGCTCCCGTAAAAAAATCCACAGCCCTTGTCAATGTGATGTCCAAGAGGAACACGGAAAAATCCCCAATGAATTCTAAATATATGGAGTACCTCCCTCTTTTGGAGGAAATGAAATAATTTTTGTTAATTATTTATATTTTTATAACAAAAATATAGTGACTATTAACAAAATTATTACAATTTTAAGATTTTTACTTGCATTCTTATGTAACCAATGTTATAATCATCGTGTTGTATAGAGTATGTTCTCTTTAAATCATAAAAGTTAAAAAAATACTTGATTTGTGACGAATATTTTGATATAATATTATTAGATAAAGGTGTAAGGAGAATTTGTATGATGAAAAAAATTTATGTAACTCCTGAAATTGAATATGATAACTTTGAATTAAGCGAGGTTGTCTGCGCTAATTTGTATGGTGGTAGGAATGCTGAATTTTATGCAATAGGAAATTCCAACCCTGCCGGTTCCAGCGGCGGTGAATCCGGTATACCGGGTGCCGGTGGCGGAGAGCGTGATTAATTAAAATGTATTTTCATTTAAGCCTTTCAGTATTGGAAGGCTTTTTTTATTTTCCAAAATATTATTATGCCTTACCATAAATATGCTATCTGCCTATATTTATAATTATGTTTTTGTGCAATCATACAAAAACAAATAACTTTTACAAAAAATATTGTAAAACAAATCTAAAAATGATATTATTAATATAAACTAAATGCAGGCGAATGTGTCTTTTTGCGTGCTGTAACCGTTGTAGGTCAGGCAATGAGGTATGTAAAGCGGCATTTTTTCTGTAAAATCCTAAAATAATAGAATTTATTATGGAGGTAATATTTATGAAAATACGAATAAAACGGACTTTCCGCAGTTTATGGGCAGTTGTACTTGCTGTCCTTATGGTGATGTCCACCTTTACGGTTGCTGCGGTGTCGCTAAATAAAGAAAACACAGGTGCAAATGTTGATTTGCAGTCGAGTGGCGCCAATTTTACAGGTGGCGATACGATTTATTTTGATATAAGCTCGGTATCGTCTAATGGCAGCACATGGTCGTCTGATAGTGCAGTAATAGTGGCTATTTTCTACTATTCTAATAATGTTGATTGGTGTTGTGAAACGAATAGTGATACTTATTCCGATAGTAATATTAGTAATAAAACAGCTATTGCTGATAAGAGTTATGAGGTAGCTTCACTTGTTGCGAATAATATTTATAAGGTAACTGTACCAACAATGTGGAATGATTTGGGTTCTGTAAGATTTCTTAGACTTGCTAACACCACATCGGGTGGACAAAGACAAGTATGGAACTACTCAGCACGCATGTCAGCTGATACAAAGGGCACCAACAACTGCGTAAAAATTAATGGCTGGGATAACTCAAGTTCATGGAGTAAATATACTCCGGCAAGCACAACAACAGACTACTACATTGGCGGTCGTTTCGGGGAAACTTGGAAAGATGCATCTATAAGTCATAAAATGGTAAAAGATTCCGGTACAATTTATAAGTACGAAACAAATTGGACTGTAAAGCAACTTTCATCCACGATAACTGAGACATATGGTGCTACTAACCAATTTTTCTTTATCCATACTGGTAGTGGTAAGGCTGGAACCTGGTATGGTGGTTCAGGTTATCACCATAGTTTCCAGGATAACAAAGAGTCTTCTAAGTATACTCTATCTACATATCCACCTAATACTGATACTTCTGAAGATAAATTAATTAGATTTAGTAATACTACTGATAATAGCGGTCCTGTAACAATTTGGTTTGATTCAGGCACTACTAAAAAGTTATGGTATACTGTTCCATCCACAACCAAGGAAGATGTATGTACGGGTCTATCTGTTACAGCAGGTAAGAGTGAATATAAAGTAGACGAAACAGTACAGTTTACAGCTAAAGCATCAGGTCAACAGTCAGGTACGCTTTATTATGAGTTTACCTATACTGACCCAAGCGGAACGCATACATCAACTGTAAATTCTAAGAACGGTTCAGCTACTCTCTCTATAAGTGGTGCTAAAGCAGGTACATATAAGGTCACTCAGGTAAGAGTTTATGACTCTGCAGGAACATATAATGCAAAGACCTTTAGCTTTACTAATGTTTCTACAACAGTAAAAGATGATGGCAGTGGCACAGTCTCTAAGTGTTATTTCCTGTATAGTTTAAATAATAATAGCGATCCGCAGACAATGACCCCGCTGAGCGGTACTGTTTATGAAGATTCAACAAAAACAACATATACACTTACTATTACTAGCTCATCAGTAATAAGTACACTTTCTTCTGCAAGTAATGTATATTTTGCATTATCAAGTTCAACTTCATACTCAGGAATGTATACCCATGATAAAACCCCATCTGTTACTTCCGAAACCCCCAGTTATTTCAAGGACTTGGCTGTTCAGGAGTATAGCGTAAACACTGGCTCAGGCAGTACGACTTATAAATTTGCAAGAATAAACTTTAAAAATTCCGGTGCTATTACAAAAATTGAATTAAAGTATGTTTATTCCGAATCAACACCTAAATATATTATTAATGCCTATGGAGATTCATCAATCCATGTAGTCTATGCTGAAGACGGTGCTGTGCATGCCGGAATGGATGTGCTTGGAACAACAACAATTACAGGCTTTACAAGCGGAATTCCTTCTGAAAAAGAAACTGGTTACACTAAGTACTATGCCAAGAAAGGTGACGCAATTTCGATTACCACAGAGATGCCTGAAGAATATGTTAATATGGGTTTCTATGCATATGCCTATGTTGTATCGGACAAGAACCATACAGAAACCCTGTATGTTAATTTTGACGATACTACTGCCTCCTCTGTTGTTCCCTACACAATTGGTAATGAGGATATAGAGATAACTCCTATTTACAGAAACAGTAAATTTGAATATTACACTGTTTACCTTTATCCCGATGATGTAAATGATTATTGGGGACCGGAAGTTGCTATATATTCCTATTGTTACAAAAATGGTGTAGAAAGTGGCGACACAAAGCATATGAATGGTGCATACCCCGGTGAGCCAATGATGTATGATGGTACCAAGTATGTTGCCTATGTACCAAAATATTATTATGAATATAGTGATACTACAAAAACTTGGACAAAACCTGCCGACTATAAGCTTTCCGGTGTTACATTCAACAATAATTACAACGATGAAATTCATCAAAAATTCTTAACAGGCACAAAGGCAAGTAATCATCAGACATATGACTATGATGATTTTGTAAAGATTACTAAAAACGGCTATGATACAGCAGTATTCTTTGTAGAAAACCGTTATGGTACAGAAACAAATAAAAAGACTCTTGTTGATGACGGAGACCTTGTAAAAACACCTTCTAAAACCTATACTTCCAGCACTATTATAAGTACTTATGAAGGCGATGGTAAGACCACACCCAAGAATGGTTGGGAAAAACTTACCGATGTTAGGGGTAATGATATTAGTATTCTCGGCTATAACCACGGTCCGGGTGGCGACGAAACCCCGCTTATTAATAGCAATAAGTCACTTAGAATTATATCTGTAGGTGACCAGAACCATTCAAGTGATGATACTAATTTTGATGCTGCTGTTGGTCAGTGGTCGGTAATTTGGTATGTATACGACAGTAATGGTAAGTTTATTACAGCCGCCCACCCATCACAGTTTGTTCCTCAGCTTGATGAAAAAGGAGCATATAAACCTGTTGAAGAGCAGTCTAAGGCATTTCAGGCAATATGTAATTACGAAGGACAGGAGGATTGTGAATATACTGCTGCCTATATTACCTATGAGTCAGAAAAATCATATGATAGTGCCACTAGATTAGATGGTCGTTGGTTCTACCTCTCATCTGTTCAAACAGTTGATGTAAACGCAAAGGTTGCATATAAGAATACAGGTGGTACATTTGTTGAAGATAAAGATGGCACTGTAGCAACTGCTACCCTTGATGATGAAGATGTATCCTCAAAGTCAGTAAATATCAATTCAACTGTTAAGTTTGCCGCAAGCAAACCTAAAGGTGACTATAAGTTTGTGGGCTGGTCTACAACTCCGGATGATAAAAAAATTATTTCTAAGTTGTCAACTTATGAAACATCAGTTGACGCAGATACAACCCTTTATGCTGTTTATGTTCCCCTTGAAACAGGTGAAGTTAATATTACTCATAGCTTATACAAGGGTGATGGTGCCGGCAACGGTACAGCTAATCTTTCAATTAAAGCTGTTGTAAAACATAATGATAGTACAGTAACGAATTATAGTGGTACAACTCAGGTTTCAGTATCCGTTAAAGAGGGCGACACTCTTAGTGTTACTCTTGGAACAACAGGTACAAACGGTAGTACATTTGTTGCTTATTATGAGGGCGATACTAAGATAAATGATACATATCCTACAGAAAATTTGACCTCAAGCTATACCAAGACATACACATTTGCCCAGTTGACCGGTAAAAAGAGTCTTGACTTCTATTCTGACTTAAAGAGGAACGGTGTGGTTGTTAAATTTAATTATTATGACAGAACTTCTGTTAATGGTAAGCCTGCCGATATGAGCTCAACACCCTCGGTTATAACATTTGACAAAGCTGTTCCAAATAGTTGTTATGATAATTATGGTACAGCCGATGCAGCTCTTAACTACGAAAAGCTGATTAATTATGCGGCAAATAATACTATGAAACCATCCAATATTTTGGATACATACTATTATTGGAACTCCCAGGCAAATGCTGAAGCAGGTATTCAGAAAAAGAAGAATTATCATACTGGTGCTAATTATACAAAAACTTCGTTCCATACAGACGAGTATGGTAATGTTCAGACAAGTGGTACTAATGCAGATAAATGGGTTACATATCAAGATGCTAGTGAAAGCTACATTGATGAAACCTCACTTAATAAGAACTCCGCTGTTAAGACGGTAAATGTATGGTACTACAATACACCTAAGAAATATACCTGCATAATGAATGTGGCAGATAGCATGGATCAGCTTACCAGTATTGAGGACAGCAGTAAGTATGTAGCTAATTCACCTGAAACTATTAATGACCTGTTCTACAATGTCCGTATTGGCCCTGCTAATTCTAAGTCCGGTAATGATATTCCAGATTATCTAAGTAATTATGGATTAACCGAGGCTTACGTTGGTTCTACAGCAACGACAGAACAGGAAATTGACAATGGTGACAGTCCACTTGAATTCCTTTACTGGTCATATGATAAGGACGGTAATACTGTTGCATCTACAAACATTGAGTATGAATATAGGGTTACATCATCTTCAACGCTTTATGCAATTTACGGTCCGGAAGATAGTAAATTAACTGCCCCGGGTCTTACCGTTACTGCTAATGTTCCCGATGTATATACAAAGAATGGTGTAGGCTATACCCGTCTTAATACAACACTAAATCCATATAACTGCGTTGATAATGATGAAAACATATCCAATGTTACAGTTATTTATATGAAAGTTTCAAATACTGCTGAAAAGAAGATCGAAGATCTTTCTACAGAAGAATTCCAGAAGTTGAGGGAAGAAATAGCTACGGCTGTTTCGGAGCAAGTAGCCGATTATGACGGATTTACCGGTTCGGTAACGGTTGATTTAACAACTAAGAATTATACCGGCTTTAAATATAAAGTTACTGCAAACCCAACTACAGAGGATGAAACCAAACTTTCATCAAAGAACAGAGTAGTGTTTATGGATGGTTATAGAACAAGTAAGCTTGCCAACTGCACATATTATGTATTTGGTGCTATGGATTATGAGAAATATCCGGGTGCTGACGGTTCAACATCTAAAAAGACTATCTGTAGTGATAATTATGTAACATACACATTTAATGCATCAGGTGCCTGCACCAACAAATTTGATAGTCTTGATGAATAATATTTAAAACTTTAGTTTTTCTGCTTACACATAACACTTCGGTGTTATGTGTAAGTTGTATAAGGGAGTTTTTATGAATATGCTTAAAAGAAATCTTTCGATTATTTGCATAATTTCTATGATGCTTTCCATTTCAGTGTTTACGGCTAATGCCGCAATTACTACCATTGAAGATTTTACTGTTGATATTAATACCGACAATAGTACTCTGTCAATAGAGGAGTACAACGGCGACGGCGGTGAAGTTATTATAAAGGACGAGTTGTCCGGGTATACTGTTGATAAAATAAGCAGCAGGGCATTTTTGAATTGTGCTGATATTACAAGTATCACTTTACCAAGATTTTTACGCACAATAGGAAGTTATGCCTTTAGCGGTTGTTCGGGTATTGCCTCAATTACTATTAATGACGCTGTCAGTTCAGTTGGCAACTATGCTTTTTATGATTGTACTTCTCTTGAAAGTGCTGATATTAAGGGTAATATGACTGCTATTTCACAGTATATGTTTTATGATTGCACATCACTGAATAATGTAACCCTGCCAACAACTCTTAGGGTTATTTATGAGAGTGCCTTTAGAAATTGCTCATCTCTAAAATCTATTACTATTCCGGACGAAGTTAATACAATCGGAGAGAGTGCCTTTTATAATTCCGGTTTGGAGAAAATTACTATTGGAAGAAATGTTACTACAATAGGTAAAGATGCCTTTTTAAAATGCGCTCCAAATCTTGTTATTTCGGGATACACAGGAAGTACTGCCGAAACATACTGCAAGGAGAATAATATTAAGTTTTTCCCTTTGGATACAGTGTATGGCGATGTTAATAATGATGAAAGAATAAATGTTAAAGATGTTACATACATTCAAAAATTCCTTGCGGGTTTAGAAAGCGCCGGCATTGAGGAAAATTCAAAGAGCTTTTATGCCGCTGATGTTAGTGGCGACGGAAATATAGATATTGGCGACGCATTGCTTGTACTTAGATTTGTTGACCATGAAATTTCTGTATTTCCGGTTGAAGAATAGTTGATAAATATTGGATTTTCGTTACTGCACCACTTTTTGGTGCAGTAATTTTTTGCCCTTACTTGATTTATATTGTACTTTAGCTTATAATAAAAGTGGGAGAGAGGGTGAGTTGATGATTTGCAAATTTGCCGGCTTCTATTGTAATATAAATCCCCTATATGACTATACTTTATCTATGATTGAAAAATTTAGATATGAGGGTGATATACCTGCTGATGTTGAGATTATTCAGGTGGGCAAAAATTTTACAGTAGAGGATTATAAAAAATATCAAAAAACTCAACCACACCTTGAATTAGATGAAATTGAGCATATGTTTCTCGCTGAAGATTTTTTTAAAAGAATTTTGAAATACAACAGCATAATGCTCCATTCTTCCGCCCTTAAATATAACGGTAAGTGTTATTTGTTCTCTGCAAAATCCGGTGTTGGAAAGTCTACCCACACCTGTTTATGGGAAAAGATATATGGTGACAAGGTTAAAGTTATTAACGATGACAAGCCTATTCTCAAATATGAGAACAACAAGATAGTTGCCTATGGCACGCCTTTTGCCGGCGGAACCCACAAGTTTCTTGATGAGAGCGGGCAGGTTGATTCAATAATTTTTATAAATAGAAGTGAAAATAATTCTATAAAGGAAATTTCAATTAAGGAATCTATACCTTTGATTTTTGGTGAAACAATAAAAAAACTTGGGGTGGAAAAGATGAATTACGCCCTTGATATGATAGATAAAATTTGCAGAAATGTACGGATATATCAGCTTAATTGCAATATGGAGGATTCTGCTGCAATTCTTGCCCACGATACATTAATTAAGGAGTAGAAAAATGAAGGTAAAGGAAGATTTTTTACTTAGAGAGGTTGCAGGGTGCTATGTAGTAGTGCCTGTAGGAAAGGCAACAATTAATTTTAACGGTATGTTGAATCTAAACGAAACAGGCGCTTTTTTATGGGAAAAACTGCAGAATGACACTACCAAGGAACAGCTCCTGCAAGAAATGCTTGATACCTATGAGATTACAGAGGATATTGCATCTAAAGATATAGATAATTTTATAAAAAAACTAAAGGACGCAAATCTCCTTGAATAAGCAGGTATCAATGGAGAGGCTTATCCCCGTTTTTGAAGAGGTTTGGGACAGGGGCAAAAGTGTGAATTTTACGCCCAGCGGAACATCAATGCTGCCTATGCTAAGGGATAAACAGGACCAGGTGGTACTTTCCAGACCCAAGGGAAAATTAAAGAAATATGATTTACCCCTATTTAAGTTTGATGATAAGTTTGTTCTTCATCGGGTATACAAGGTAAATAAAGACGGCACATACACTATGGCAGGGGACAACAGAGATATATGTGAATTAGGGGTAACCGATGATGATATTTATGCTGTTGTTACTTCATTTACAAGGGACGGCAAAACATATTCCGTAAAGGATTTAAAATACAAGGTCTATTGTCGTTACTGGGTAAATCGGAAAAAAATCAAGTGGAAATTCAATTCTTTTAAGGTAAAATTATATCCATATTACAGAAAGATATTTAGAAAATGAGCGAAAAGGCATTAAAGAAAAAAATAAATAAAACAGCACTGCGTTGGATACTGAAGAAAAGCAGGCCGCAAGTTTTCAGCATAATTTTTCTTGTTGTACTATATGTCGCCCTTGCGATTCTCGGAATTTTTACCGCTGTATGCAGTAAATATGTTGTAAATGCTGCAACGGGTAATGACCCTAATTATGTTGGAAGACCTATGGACGGCGTCATTTTTTATGGGATACTGTTTACCTGTATTATTGTTTTGGAAATTATTGTAAGTATTTTGCAGAGAGTTTTTGTTTTTAGAATTAGCGCAAAACTGGAAATTTCCTACAAAACGGAGTTGTTTGAACAAATAATTCAAAAGGAATTTGCCGATGTAACAAAGTATCATTCCGGAGAACTCCTCAACAGGCTGACCAGTGACATTGGAACTATAACCAGTGCAATAGTTTCAATTATTCCCAGCATTACATTTATGATAGTAAAGCTCATTGGCGTTTTCTTTGTTCTTATACGCATTAGTGTGCCTTTTACATTAGTATTTGTATTTGGCGGATTATTTGCCATGTTTGTTGCCTCTCTTTACCGAAACAAAATGAAGTCCTTTCACAAAAAGGCACAGGAAACGGACGGTAAGGTCAGGAGCTTTTTGCAGGAGATTATGGCAAGCCTTCTTGTTGTGAAATCCTTTGAGGCAGAGGATAAGGTTGTTGACAACGCAAAAATTCTTCAGAATGATAATTATTTAATAAAAAGGAAGAGAAATACCCTTTCTGTCATTAGTTCATCTGCATTTTCATTTGTTTTTATGCTTGGCTATACCTTTGGTTTGGTATGGGGAGCATATAACATTGTTCAGGGTAATATTACATACGGTGTACTAACAGAGATTATTTCTCTTATCACACAGATACAGGGTCCTATTTCCGGCCTGACAGGCATTATTCCCACATATTTTGCGGCTACCGCATCTGCGGAAAGAATTATGGAAATTGAAGATTTGCCTGATGAAAAGAAGATTAATGAAAATGTTAATGTCAAAGAAACATACAATAAGCTGTTGTCTATAAATTTTGATAAAATAACATTTAGCTACGACAGGGATAAAGTACTTGAGGACACAGACCTTGTAATAAACAAAGGGGATTTTGTTGCCATTATGGGTATTACAGGCATTGGCAAAAGTACCCTGATGAAACTGCTTATGAGTGTTTTTCAGCTTGATAAGGGTGAAATATACCTTTCCCTTAGTAGCGGTGAAAAACTTTATGTAGACAGAAACATAAGAAAAATGTTTGCATATGTGCCACAGGGAAATTTCCTTTTATCCGGTACAATCAGAGAAAATCTTACCTTTGTGGCTCCAAATGCCACAGACGAACAGATTTATAAATCCTTAGAGATTGCCTGCGCAGATTTTATTGATGAATTGCCAAAAGGTCTGGAAACAAAATTAGGAGAAAGAGGTATTGGACTGTCTGAGGGACAAATTCAGCGGCTTGCTATTGCCAGGGCAATTCTTACAGAGGCACCAATTCTTCTTTTTGACGAATGTACTTCTGCCCTTGACGAGGGCACAGAGAAAAAACTTCTTAGAAATCTTATGGATTTGAAAAATAAGACCTGCCTTATTATTACCCATAAAAAGGCGGCCCTGTCTATATGCAATAAAGAGGTCAGAATTGTTGATAAAAAGATTATTGTCGAGGAAACATAGTTGAAAAAAGAATTTTCTTTAATAGAAAAAAGAGAATATATATTTATTTTAGAAATTCTATCCTGTCTATTTGGAAACAAAAACCATGTGGACATATCTACTGACGAGATAGATTTTAACCATATTTTTGAAATTTCCGGTAAAAACAGTATTGCCAATATGGTGTGTTACGGTATGGATAAGGCAGAAATTGATTTACCCCTTGAAATCAAAAAAAGATTTGTGTATAACAGAAAATTTATGCTTATGAAGGACGCCTCCCAATTTGACGCACAGCGAAAGTTGGTAAGTGCTTTTGAAAGAAACGGTGTGGACAACCTGCCTGTAAAAGGACAGTTTATAAAGGACACATATGGACAGCCGGATTTCAGAACCATGAGTGATATGGATATTCATGTCAGGGTAGAGGATTTTCCTAAAATTAAGGAAATTTTGAAAAGTATGGACTACACTTTTAGTGTTGAAACCGAAACACTTATTGTTGCCAATCAGATGCCCTTTGTTCAAGTGGAAATTCACGGAGATAACGGGGAATTTAGGGATACAACTTTCGGGGATAATCTTTTTAGTGTGGCAAAGCCGGTTGACGGTACAGAACATTCCTATGAATTTTCCCTTGACGACCACTATATCTACATTATTGAGCATTACGCAAAACATTTCCGTGATATTTCAGGTATGGGCGTCAGAATGGTCTGTGATGTTTATAACCTAAACAGAGCCCTGAAAAATAAGATTGATTGGGAATATGTAGACAAAATACTTAAAAAGTCAGGCACATATAAATTTCATAAAATGCTTATTTCTAAGGGAGAAAAATACTTTGAGGGTGTAATGACAGAGGATGGCTTTGATTTAGTTGATGTTTTTATTCTGTCAAACAACACTTTCGGAACACATGAAATAAAGATTTATACTTCTAAGAAAAATTATATAGAAAAATATTTAGATAATTCCAATAAAGAAAATTATCTTTTTCACAGGATATTCCCTCCGGTAATGAGAATGGAAGAAGATTATCCCATTCTTAAAAAGTCCAAAATATTTTTGCCTTTTACATGGGCTCATAGGGGGATAAAAGTTTTATTTTCAAAGGACAGTAAAACCTACAGAAAAAATATTGCAAATTATAGAAAATATAATGACGAAAGGGAATTTAAGTACCTTAATGAGGTTATGAAGATGGCAGGCTTTTGATTTAGTACATTCTGTGTTTGTAATTTATTGCAGGTGCGGCTTTTGAATTAACACGGCTTATATGTATGTTTATGATAAAACAGGAGGTATATTATGAAAGCAAAAACAAAACTAATTTCTATAGTGCTTGCCCTGCTTATGGCAGTAAGCCTTTTTATGTCTGTACCGGCTGTATCTGCTAAGAGTACGGCAACTGTTAATGGGGTTTCTGTCAATGTTGGGGATAATGTAAAGGTCAACTATTATGCAAGGTCCACTGAATTATGGGAAGATTTTCAGGGAAGTTTAAGCTACGATACTAATGGTCTACAGTTTGAGAGCTTTAATATGCCCAATATTACATCGGGATTGCACCATTATACCAATGACGGGCAGGGAAATATTTATTTTTCCGGTTCTTCTGTTGATTTATATGACTTTAAAAATGAGGCAGTTCTCTTTACTGCTGAATTTACAGTAAGCGCCTCAGGTCAATATAATATTCCGGTATACTGGGAAATAATTGATGACGGAAATTCCAATACTATTGCTGACCAAGGAAATATTGACGAAACAAAGCTTTCTTTTCGTATGACTGTTGATGCAACACCTGTTGAGGGAAACTACAGTGTCAGTTATTTCCTTTCAGAAGTGACATCCAGCAATAAAACAGAGTTGGTTAAAAGGGGAAGTTCATATAAGACAACCCTTACCCCGACAGAGGGTTATGAAATTAAAACTTTAATTTGTACAAATGGAGATGATGTTCTGCCTTATACTGTTGAGGGGGACAGCTATGTGCTTTCAACAGATAATGTGGCGGGAGATATTGTAATTACGGCGGTTGCCACAAAGAAACAACCCTCATCAACGGAAACATCCTCAACTTCCACTGACACTCCTCCAAAGCCCAATGTTAAGGTTACAAAGGTCACTTTAAACGCAACATCAAAATTATTAAATGTTGGGAAATCCTTTAACCTTAAAGCAAAGGTTTATCCAAGTAACGCTTATAACAAGGGAATTTCCTGGTCTGCAACAAATAAAAGGGTAGCCGTGGTGACACAGTCCGGCAGGGTTACTGCAAAGTCCAAGGGTTATTCCTATATCAGGGCAACAGCCAAGGACGGCAGTAAGAAGTGTGCACAGTGCAAAATTACAGTTAAACAGCCTGTAACAAAGGTTAAGCTCTCGGTTGTAAAAAAAGTACTTAAAGTTAAGAAAAAATTTAAAATTAAGGCCACAGTTAAACCTGAAAATGCAAATGTTAAAAAGGTTAAATGGACAGTAAACAAGAAAAATATTATTAAAATTTCAAAGAAGCAAACTTCCTCCGGTAAGTATATTAAGGTTACAGCTAAGAAAAAGGGAAGTGTTATTCTTATAGCTACAGCAACGGACGGCAGTAAAAGGAAGGCAAGCTGTAAAATCACCGTAAAAAAATGATAAATAATTTAAGGCACATCATTATGATGTGCCTTTTTCCATAGAAAAACAGGGCATATATTATGCCCTGTAAAGATTATCACTGTCTTGTTTCATTTATCCTGTAGGATAATGTCATAAGGCTGTCGCTCATATGAACATTCTCAACAATGGTGTCGCTGTATTTTCGGGAAATATCGTAGTGGGAAAAATTCCAAAAGTTTTTTATTCCATTGTTATACAGCTTATCAATTATTTCTCCAACGCTGTTCTTTGGAATACACAGTACAGCAATAGAAATGTCATTTGTCTTGATAAAATTAATCAGAGAACTTTCCGGATATACATTAATATCTGCAATTTGCGTACCGATGATATCCGGATTTGTTTCAAAAATTCCCTTTAGCTTAAATCCCTTTTCGGCAAAGTTAATGTGAAGCGCCACCGCTTTGCCAAGATTACCTGCGCCAAGGATAATAGTGTTGTTCACCTTGTTCAGTCCAAGTATTGTTTCCATTTCTTGTTTGAGAAATTCAACGCTGTAGCCATAGCCCTGTTGACCGAAACCACCGAAGCAGTTAAAATCCTGCCTGATTTGGCTTGCGGTAACATTCATAAGCTCCGCCAGTTTACTTGAACTTATACGCTGGACATCATTTTCAGCAAGCTCGCTTATAAATCTGTAATATCGAGGTAAACGCCTTATAACCGACATTGAAATTTTATCATGCTTTGGCATTAATTATGCCACCTTTCGATTAGAGAGTTTCCTTGAGCCTTTCGTTTACAGCTACAAGGAAATCTTCTGTGTTTACTTTCTGCTTATTGGGCAGGGTAGAGAGAAGATATAAGTCACCTGTCATAACTCCATCTTCAATAGTCTTGATTGTAGCCTTTTCCAGCTTGTCCGCAAAGTCGCACAGTGCAGTATTATCATCAAGCTCACCCCTTTTGCGAAGAGCGCCTGTCCAAGCAAATAATGTTGCGACACTGTTTGTTGAGGTTTCTTCACCTTTGAGATGCTTGTAGTAGTGTCTTTGAACTGTACCGTGGGCTGCCTCATACTCGTAAATGCCCTCAGGGGAAACAAGCACAGATGTCATCATAGCAAGAGAGCCAAAGGCTGTGGCAATCATATCGCTCATAACATCTCCGTCGTAGTTCTTACAGGCCCAGATATAACCGCCCTCTGAACGAACCACTCTGGCAACAGCGTCGTCAATAAGTGTGTAGAAGTATTCAATACCCGCCTTTTCAAATTTTTCCTTATATTCTTTATCAAATATTTCCTGGAAAATATCCTTAAATGTGTGGTCATACTTTTTGCTGATTGTGTCCTTTGTGGCAAACCAAATATCCTGTTTAAGGTCAAGGGCATAGTTAAAGCAGGCTCTTGCAAATGAACTGATAGATGCGTCCAGATTGTGCATACCCTGAATTACGCCGTCGCCCTTAAACTCATGTATAAGAGAAGTTTCGGTTGTGCCGTCGGGCTTTGTAACAAGGAGTTCTGCCTTTGAGCCGCCCTTAACAATCATTTCCGTATTTTTATAAACATCACCGTAGGCGTGTCTTGCAATAGTAATAGGCTTTTTCCATGTTGGAAGATAAGGTGTAATGCCCTTTACAATAATAGGTGAACGGAATACTGTACCGTCAAGTATTGCCCTGATAGTGCCGTTTGGGGATTTCCACATTTCTTTAAGGTTATATTCCGTCATTCTGGCGGCGTTAGGTGTAATAGTGGCACATTTAACAGCAACACCATATTTTTTGGTTGCCTCTGCTGAGTCAACAGTAACCCGGTCGTTGGTTGCATTTCTGTTTTCAAGACCCAGGTCATAATATTCTGTTTTTAAATCAACATATGGATTAATAAGTATATCCTTAATCATTTTCCATATAATTCTTGTCATTTCATCCCCGTCCATCTCAACGAGAGGGGTGGTCATAGGAATTTTTGCCATTTTCCATTCTCCTTTTCTTAGCTGTTTTCTTTTGTGTAGTTTAAAAGACCGCCTGCAATAATAATTGCTCTGGTTCTGTCTGTCAACTCACACTTTGCCATAATTTCCTGACCGGTGGTTTCGTTAATTATCTTAACATTTCCGCCTTTTTCAATAATGGATTTAACATCAGGCAGTGTGATTTTATCATTTAAGGATATTTTGTTGTAATCCTCCTCGTTACAAAATTCGAGGGGGAGAATACCTGCATTAATAAGGTTGGCTCTGTGAATTCTTGCAAATGATTTAACAAGAACAGCCTTAACACCAAGATAAAGTGGTGCAAGGGCAGCGTGCTCTCTGGAAGAACCCTGTCCGTAGTTTGCACCGCCAACAATTATTGAAGAGCCAAGTTCCTTTGCTCTTGCAGGAAAATCAGGGTCGCAAACCGTAAAACAATGCTGTGAGATAGCAGGAATATTTGAACGAAGGGGAAGAATTTTTGCACCGGCAGGCATAATGTGGTCTGTGGTAATGTTATCTTCAACCTTTAATGCACATGTAGCATTTATTGTTTCTTCAAGTGGAGAAGTTTCAGGAAATGGCTTAATGTTTGGACCTCTAAGGACTTCAATATTGTCCATTTCCTCAACTGTAGCAGGAGCAATAACCATATTGTCGTTAATAAGGAATTTTTCAGGCATTTCAACCTTATAGCCTTCACCGAGGGTTGTGGGGTCTGTGAATACACCTGTAAGGGCAGAGGCCGCTGCTGTTTCAGGAGATACAAGGAAAATTTGACCGTCCTTAGTGCCGGAGCGTCCAAGGAAGTTTCTGTTAAATGTTCTCAGTGAGATACCCTTTGAATTAGGTGACTGGCCCATACCGATACAGGGACCGCAGGCAGATTCCAGTATTCTTGCACCTGAAGCTATAAGGTCTCCTAAAGCACCGTTAAGCGCTAACATATTGAAAACCTGCTTAGAGCCGGGGGCAATAGCAAGGGACACATTTTCGGCAATAGTTTTACCCTTTAAAATATGGGCAACCGTCATTAAATCTCTGTAAGAGGAGTTGGTGCAGGAACCAATGCAAATCTGGTCAACCTGCTGGCCTGCAAGGCTCTCAATGGTCTTAATATTGTCAGGTGAATGAGGACAGGCTGCCATAGGCTTTAGGGTGCTAAGGTCAATATCAATGACCTCATCATAAAAGGCGTCCTCATCAGGCTTTAGTTCAATCCAATCTTCAGCCCTGTCCTGAGCCTTTAAAAATTCAAGGGTTATTTCGTCAGACGGGAAGATAGAAGTTGTTGCGCCAAGCTCGGCACCCATATTTGTGATTGTAGCTCTTTCAGGAACAGAAAGCGTCTTAACACCCTCACCGCCGTATTCTACAATCTTGCCTACTCCGCCTTTAACTGACATAATTCTTAGAACTTCAAGGATAATATCCTTAGCGGCAACCCATGGGTTTAGCTTGCCTGTAAGATTTACCCTCACCATTTTGGGCATAGTAATATAGTAAGCACCGCCGCCCATGGCAACTGCAACATCAAGTCCTCCGGCACCCATAGCCAGCATACCGATACCGCCGCCGGTCGGTGTGTGGGAATCAGAACCGATTAATGTTTTGCCCGGCTTGCCGAAACGCTCCAGATGAACCTGATGACAAATACCGTTACCCGGCTTTGAGAAGTAAATACCGTGTTTTTTGCAAACAGACTGAATAAACCTGTGGTCGTCAGCATTTTCAAAACCTGTCTGTAAAGTGTTGTGGTCAATATAGGCAACAGATTTTTCTGTTTTAACCCTTGGCACGCCCATAGCCTCAAATTCAAGGTATGCCATTGTACCGGTAGCGTCCTGGGTAAGGGTTTGGTCAATTTTAAGACCTATGTCGGTACCCTTAATCATTTCGCCGTCAACAATATGATTTTTGATGATTTTTTCTGCGAGTGTGTAACCCATTTTTGTTTACTCCTTTTTTAGAAATTTTCTCGTAATATCCTTCTTCCTTATGTAAAATAGTCATACAAGAATAAAATACATACATATTATACAATATTTTGTATTTTTAATCAATGTTAAATTTATAACAATTTAGTTTATTAATGCCCAAATATGAGTTGAGATAATGTGAAATTTTTAACAAAACAACGGATATTCTATTTTTATTTGTAATTTACATTATGTTGTGATATAATCAGTAATTGCATAAAAATGTTATATAATAAGAAAATGAAGTGAAAAAGAAGGAAATGATAAGAATGGCTACAAGAGATAATCTGAGGAATATCGCAATTATTGCCCATGTTGACCATGGTAAGACAACCCTGGTTGACGAACTTCTCAAACAGAGCGGTACTTTCCGTTCAAACGAAGTTGTTGAAGAGAGGGTTATGGACAGCAACGACCTTGAAAGGGAAAGGGGTATTACAATTCTGTCAAAAACCACATCTGTTAAATTTGGGGATACAAAAATAAATATTGTTGATACCCCGGGCCATGCAGACTTTGGCGGTGAGGTAGAGCGTATTCTCCAAATGGTTGACGGTGTACTTCTTGTTGTTGACGCATTTGAGGGTTGTATGCCACAAACCAGATTTGTCCTCAAAAAGGCTCTCGGACTAAAGAAAAAGCCTCTTGTTGTTGTAAATAAAATTGACAGAGAGGGTTCCCGTCCCGAGGAGGTTGTGGACGAGGTTCTGGACCTATTCATAGAACTGGGTGCAGACGAAAACCAAATTGAATTTCCTGTTGTCTATGCCTCTGCAAAGGCAGGCTATGCTATGCTTGACCCATATGAAAAGGGAACAGATATGAAACCTCTTTTTGAGAAAATTATAGAGGAAATACCTGCTCCCCAGGGAGACCCTGAGGGCGGACTTCAAATTCTTATTTCAAATATTGATTATGATGACTATGTAGGCCGTATTGGTGTAGGCAGAGTTGTAAGAGGCTCTGTAAAGGCAGGACAGGGCGTTGTTCTGTGCGGTATTGACGGAAGTCGTAAGAATGCCAAAATCCAAAAACTCTATCAGTACGAGGGATTAACCAGAGCGGAAACTGACTCTGCAACAATAGGTGACCTTGTATGTATCAGCGGTGCAGGTTCAATTAATATAGGTGAAACTATCTGTTCCTATGACTGTGTTGAACCCCTGCCCTTTATAAAGATTGATGAACCTACCGTTACTATGAACTTTATGGTTAATAACTCTCCCTTTGCAGGTAAAGAGGGTAAATATGTAACATCAAGAAATATCCGTGACAGACTTTTTAAGGAAGTTGAAACCAATGTTGCCTTAAAGGTTGAGGAAACGGACTCTGCGGATACATTCAAGGTGTCGGGACGAGGCGAGCTTCATCTTTCAATCCTTATCGAAACAATGAGAAGACAGGATTATGAGTTTCAGGTGTCACGCCCACAGGTTATCACTAAAGAAATTGACGGAAAACTTAACGAGCCTGTGGAAGTTCTTATGATAGAAGTCCCTGACGAATATGTAGGAGCTGTTATGGAAAAACTGGGTTCAAGAAAAGCTGAGCTTGTAAATATGGATACTAACGGAAGTGGTACAACTCATATTGAATTTCGTATTCCATCCCGTGGTCTTATGGGTTACAGACCGGAATTTCTTACAGATACAAATGGCAACGGCATTATGAATCATGTATTTGACGCATATGAACCTTGGAAAGGTGAAATTATTACCCGCCATCAAGGTTCCCTTATTGCGTGGGAAACAGGGGAGGCTGTTGCCTATGGCCTTAATGCGGCACAGGAAAGGGGCAGACTGTTTATAGGTGCAGGCACACCGGTGTATGAGGGTATGATTGTAGGCGCTTCACCTAAGGCGGAGGATTTGACTGTCAATGTATGTAAGAAAAAACATATGACAAATACCAGAGCGTCAGGCTCTGACGACGCCCTAAAACTAACGCCTCCCTCAATTATGTCCTTGGAGCAGTGTCTTGAGTTTATTGGTGACGACGAGCTTGTGGAAGTAACGCCTGAAAATATTAGAATGAGAAAAATGACACTTTCAAGAGAACAAAGATTAAAAGACGCAAACCGCAAGAAATAATGAGCTTTGTGATTCTTGATTTGGAGTGGAACGGCTCCTACAGCAAAAAGAAAAAGAGATTTTTCAATGAGATAATAGAATTTGGGGCAGTAAAAACTGACGATAAACTTAATATTATAGATACCTTTTCAATGCTCATTACTCCTAAGATTGGTAAGAAGATTAATAATAGAATACAGGAACTTACTCATATTTCCAATGAGGAACTGGAAACGGCCGATAACAGCTTTCAGCAGGTTCAAAGAAAATTTTCAGACTTTTTAGGTAATAGTGTACTCCTTACCTGGGGTATAAGTGATATTCATGCACTAATGGATAATTTTCTCTATTATTATGAGGACAGCAGACCAACCTTTATTAAGAGATATTGCAATATGCAGACCTACTGTGAATATGCCCTTGATATGCACCAAAAGGGGAAACAAATGGGACTTTCCACCTGTTCACAACTGCTGAATATTGACAGTAATGACTTAACCCTCCACAGGGCCCTTGCCGATGCAGAATTAAGCCTGCTGTGTCTTAAAAAACTCTATAATAAAGAGAAAATTCAAAAATATATAGAGGATTGTAATGATGAATTTTATAAAAAGATTAGCTTTAAAACAGCATATCTTACAGATATATCAAATCCTCTAATTGATAAAAGCACAATGTTTTTTCAGTGTCCGCAGTGCAACGAGAGGGCAAAGCGAAAATCAAAATGGGTGGTAAAAAACCGTTCCTTTAGGGCAAAGTTTTACTGCAATAACTGTCAAAAGGATTTTGCCGGCAGAATTATATATAAACTTCGATACGAGGGAGTTTCTGTCAATAAAAAAATCCTGCCTGTAAAAACAGAACAGGAGGGCAGAAAGGAAAAGGAACAGCAGAATAATTCAGAAGAATAACTTTTTTATGGCAACTGTTTTTATAACAGTTGCTTTTTTATTACAAATAATATAGAAATAAATTATATAAGGTGTATAAAAATGTGAAAATACATCACTAAGTACCTTTTATTGGACTTATCAAAATATTTTAGAACAAATGTTCTATTTTTTATTGCAATCCACAAAATAAGCCGCTACAATTATAGTTGCTAAACAGATTAGCCCCAATGCCATTATGAATAAGAATATAAAAGATTTTAGTAATTGTAAGGAAGTGGTTGAATGGATTATAAAACATGGGCGGAGGAATATGTAACGGACTCCAAAACTCTCAGAACATCAATTAATAAAGAAAAGGAAAGGCTCAGAAGGGCTAAGAGATTTGAAGAACAGCAGGCTATCAACAGGCGTATCCAAATTTTGCGTTCAATGTACCATGAAAGCGTGCTTACAGCTTCACTTCTTATGGAGAGAGGTTAATAATGCGAAATTTTGTGAATATGGACACTTGTATGGAGAATATAATCTCCTACAATATATTTAATAATGCAGATGTTTCAAATGGAGATAGTATCAATATAATTAAAGATATGCTTCTTAATGCCGTAGATACAATTCTTACAAAGAAACAGAGGAAGTGTATAAAAATGCACTATTATATGGGTATGCCAATGAATAAGATTGCCAAGGAGCTGGGCGTCTGTCCTTCGACGGTAACAAGAAATATTCAATCTGCAAAGAAAAGGCTTTCTATTCTCAGCTATTATCTTTAAACAAAAAGGTGGTCAAAAATGACCACCTTTTTACTTTGGGTTTTAAATTTCAAAATCTTTAGCCGTAAATTCCTTTTTTATAACCGCCTCTGATTTTGGCACCCTTAAAGTTGGGTTGTAAGAGAATTTCCTGCATTTACCTTTTTTAATGCTTTTTTTAACAATACATATATATCCGCTGTGTGCGTCAGCACTGTTACAGCAGTAACTGCAATCAGGATTTATATTATTTCCAAATAATTTCATATTATCACCATTTCTATTATAAACATAAATTTCCCCACTTGCAAGAGTAAATATTATATTGTAAAATAATTCTGGTGATAGATATGAAAATTAACAGCAAAACAATGACATTAAATGAAAATATGGGAGTGCCATACTTAACATATAACATTCTCTCCCACTTTGATTTTATTACCCACGCTTTTTCAACAAAGCACGGAGGAGTGTCAAAAGGCGAATGGACCTCTATGAATTTTGCCTTTTCAAGAGGGGATAAGCCTGAAAATGTTATAGAGAATTATAAAATATTCAGCAAGGCTGCAGGCTTTGAGTATGAAAGTCTTGTAAGTTCAAGTCAGGACCATAATACATTTGTACGCCCTGTTACAAAAAAAGAATGTGGTATAGGTATCTGGAGGAAAAAGGATATTCAGTCTGTAGACGCACTTATAACCGATGATAAAAATGTAACCCTTGTTACTCATTATGCAGACTGTACGCCTCTTTTCTTTGTAGATAAGGAGAAAAAAGCCATAGGGCTTGCCCATGCAGGCTGGAGGGGCACCGTAGGAAAAATCGGCAGTAAGGTTATTGAAAAAATGTCAGACCTATATGGTTCAAAACCCGAAAACATTATTGTTTGTATAGGACCTGCTATTTCTAAATGCTGTTATGAAGTTGATAAGGACTGTGCAGATAATTTTTATAACCTTGAGGGTCTTGATAACAGCAAATTTATTTTTCCAAGGGGAAATTCCAAGTATATGATTGACCTGCTTGAGGCAAATAAACAGATTGTTATGCAGTCAGGTGTAGTGGAAGAGAATATTGTGAAAAGCGACCTTTGCACCAAGTGCAATTCTGATTTGCTGTGGAGCCATAGGGCAACAGGGGGTCATAGGGGAACAATGTGTGCTTTTATGTGCATAAATGATTGATGGGAAATAGCTATGCGACAGTTGACGGTTGAGAAAAATGATGCGGGACAGAGGTTGGATAAATTTCTGTTAAAGAAATTTAAAACAATGCCCAAGTCAATGGCATATATGTATATTAGAAAAAAGTGTATAAAGCTAAACGGCAAAAGGGCAACAGGGGAAATGATGCTAAAGGAGAATGACATTCTAACCTTTTATATTAAGGAGGAATTTTTTGACGATATACAAAAAGAAAACTATGAATTTCTCAAAGCGCCTGAAAAGTTATCAGTTATATATGAGGACGAAAACATAATTCTTATTAATAAACAGCCAGGTGTAATATGTCACCAGGACAGTAATTATCACTTTGACTGCCTGTCTTTAAGATTACAGCATTATCTCTATAAAAAGGGTGAGTATGACCCTAAAAAGGAAAACACCTTTACGCCCGCCCTTGCCAACAGAATAGACAGAAATACGGGAGGCATAGTAATAGGTGCAAAAAATTCAGAGGCACTAAGGATAATTAATCAAAAAATCCGTGACAGGGAAATACATAAATTTTATCTCTGTCTGCTGACTAATGAGCCAAAGAAAAAAGAAATGCTCCTAAAGGATTATCTGATAAAAAATGAAAAGACGAACAAGGTAATAATTTTAAGAAAACCTAATGACCACAGTAAGGAAATCCTTACAAAGTATAAGGTGCTTGAAACCAAAAATAATCTTACCCTATGTCAGGTTGAGTTATTAACAGGAAGAACTCATCAGATTAGAGCCCATATGTCGTCAATAGGATGTCCCTTACTCGGAGATAATAAATACGGTAACAAAAAGCTAAATGAAAAATACGGCCTTAACAGACAATGCCTTTTTAGTTATAAGCTAAGGTTTGACTTTACTTCAAAATCAGGCATACTTGAATATCTTAACGGGAAAGAATTTTCTGTTAAGGACATATGGTTTATGGATTATCTTAAATAAGTTTTCACAAAAAAGGTCCCCCTGTATACACTGATAAGGGGTGATAATATGAGATGCTGGTGGTTTCAAAGGAAAATATATATTTCCTTTGCGTTGGGACTTTTGATTGCATCATTATTCCCTTATGAATTTGTTGCAATCTGCTGTGCAATTATTATCATTCTTCTATCATTTACAATTTGCAGGAGGTAATTATGAAGGTAATTGTTATAGAAAATCCAAAGTTTGTGGGAACTATTCTCAGAAAGATGTACGGTATAAAAAAAGAGAAACAGCCACAGACATAAGGGACACATATTGTATAGTTAAAATACACAATAAAAACATATCAAAGGTGTGCATAATTCACGAATTATGCGCACCTTTCCATTTTTTATAAATTGTTCATATCATTTTAATAATTTATCTGTTATAATGTAGGTGAGTAAATTTTAGGAGGAATAAAAAATGAAGCGTAAAGGCACTTTATCAATTATACTGGTTATTGCAATCATATCAACAATGTGTATGAGCTTTTTTTCAGTAAAAGCAGTAGCCGGTTCAATTGGTGATACAATTTATTTAAGAACCACATCAAGTGGTACTCCAAACTGCTATGCTTGGAAAGGCGCCGGCGGTGCAGGTAATGAAAACAAAGCCTGGCCGGGTATTGCAATGACTCAGGTAGAGGAAAATGTATATTCTTATACATTAACAGACGCCTATGAACAGTTTGTTTTTAACGGCAGTTTTCCTCAGACAGCTGACCTTGATTATCCGGGCAACGGTATGATTTATGATTTGTCCACAAATCAATGGTCACCATATGCAGGTGCAAATAACCCGCCTGTAATTGTTTTCAGTAAAAAGGACGGTTCTTCTTTCAGAGGAGAAACAACAACTGTTAAAATTACTGCTGCAAATGCAGATTCCGCATCCTACACAGTCAACGGCGGTTCTTCAGTATCCTTTAAGGATAGTGTGGAAATCACTGTAGGAGAGGGCGTGGATTATGGTTCAACAGTAACTATTTCTGCAAAATGTTCTAACCAGTACGGTCAGTCAGAAAGCTCCATTACACTTACAAAGAAAGAACCCTCACAGGGCGGTGGCTCCACAGGCAGTGCACTTGGCGGATACTACGGTACAAATCCTGATAATGGGGTTGGCTCAAGAAAGACCATAACAGTTGACGGTGATAAGTCTGACTGGGAAAAATCTATGCTTATTGCACAGGGCGTTGCCAACGATGACCCCCGTGTATATTGCCATTGGTCAATGCACGAAATTCCTGTTGATGATTATGCAATGTATGCCGCATGGGACAATGATAACCTGTATATTATGTACGAAATGGCAAATGTTCAGGATGTAGTTGCTCCAAATGATGATTTCCCGCTATCACAGGGAAGTCTTTGGATTTATAATCTTCCTTTCTTCCTTTACATATATACAGGAAACGGAAATGTAACTCACGGCGAAACTGCAAACGGAACATTGTGGGATACCGGTATAACATTTGATGACTCTGCCGACCACATTGTTGCGGCTTCCTTTAACGGCGCAAATGGTCCATTTGTTTATACTGCAGATGATGAAGGTCTTCTTGACCCGGATAAGTATGTAACAAAGGGTACAAATATCCAGTTGAAGTGGGGCAGTGGCAAAACATTATCCGGAGAACTCCACGGTGTAGATGGTGCCGGTACAGACCAGGGCAGAGTTGTTGGTGACTCAAATGATGAATCTTCAAACTGGGTTGACTTCTATCAAAAAGGTCATGACTCAAAGTATGATATGTTCTATGAAATGGCTATCCCCCTGTCATACTTAGATATTTCTGCCTCCGACATTGAAAATAAGGGTATTGGCATTATGAAGGTTTCTACATTTGGCCAGTCCGGTATGAACTGCCTGCCATATGACCTTTCTATGCAGGACAATGCAGCTAATCCATACAGTAAAGATGAATCATCTTCAATGGAAAAGGAAGATGAAGACCATATTACAGTTCCCTTTGCAAGAATCGGTAAGATGTTATCAGATACTCCAATACCATCATCTTCATCAAAACAGACTGACCCTGAATTTAAAGATGTAAATGTTAATTACAATTTAACACATGTTATTTCTTCAAATACAAGTACAACGGCAAATAAGACATATCAGACAACACTTACTCCGGAGGAGGGTTATAAAATCACTTCCGTAACAGCCAAGTCCGGTAATGTAGATTTAACAGTAACTAATAATAACGGTACATATACTGTTTCCGGTGATAATATTAAAGAAGATATTACAATTACGGCAGTTGCTGAGCTTGATGATAAGCCCATAGGCAAATTTGGTGATGCAGACGGCGACGGTTCAATCGACATTAGAGATGCAGCTGAAATTCAAAAGGCGTCCATAGGCCTTTCAACAGTTAGTTTGTCTGTAGGAGATATTAACAAGGACGGTAAACTTGATATTCAGGACGCTACCCACCTACAAAAATATTTAGCAGGTCTTGTTGAGTTAAATTAATCAAAACATACAAATTATATAGCGGACATTTTGTCCGCTATATTTTTTTGCCCTATAGTCATATTTTTCTTCCATAACTAATATTATTAATATATAAAAGTTAAAAGGAGAGAAATTATGGAACTTGAAAATAATATTAAAATCTGTTATAGGGATACACTTATGAATCAGGCTGTAGAAGAGCCTGTTGATGTGGACATTACCCTACCGGATTATTGCCCGGATATAGAGAAAATTCTGAAATGCACCCTTACACCTCAAATTTTTTCCAGAAATATATCCGGCGGTATTCTTGAAATTGAGGGAGCCTCTGTAATTAAGGTTATGTATGTTGACAGTATTTGCAAGGCCCTGCGTACAAGCCAACAGGTTGTGCCGTTTACAAGGGCAATCAACATAAAAGATTTTCCGGAAAGTCACTATCTTGATACCACCACTGCAGTGGAATACATAAATTGCAGAGCTTTGTCCCCAAGGAGGCTTGTTATCAAGGGCGCTTTCAGCATAAAGGTTGAACTCACTGCAAAACAGACTACCATGGTTCCCTCATCAAATAGTTTTTCTTCCTTTCAGAGGAAATGCTGTAAAAAGAAATATCTTGATATTACAGCGGTTACGGAAGAAACCTTTAATATTAACGAAACAATAAGCGTTGAGAATAAACCTCCAATAGAATCTGTAGTAAAATCTATTGTAAAAATATGTGTAAATGAGCATAAATCCATTGACGATAAAATAATGCTTAAAGGTGAAATAAATCTTAGGATGCTGTATCTGTCAGATTTGGAAAAAGGAGAAACACAGTGCATTGACTATATGCTGCCCTTTACACAGATAATTTCCTGTGTGGGTGCAGACGATGATACTATAAATAATATAATATGCAGTCTTTTGTCCTATGATGTAAAAACCAATAAGGACAGCGAAGAAAAGTCCGTAATGCTTGAAGCAAGGGTAAATGTATCTGTTGTTTGCTATAAGGAAAGGGAGCAGGAATTTCTTACAGACGCATATTCAAGGGATTTTTCCTGCGATTTGAAGAATAAGTCAGTACAAATGATTAATTCTGTACGGGAAATAAAAAGAAATTTCATTCGGAAAATGGATATTTCCTCAAACGACAAGGCTTTTGCAAAGATTATTGACGCCTACAATGAAACCTCCTCAGTTTCTGCAAAGGATGACGGGGGCAACATTACCTTTATGGGTAAGGCAGGACTCTGTGTAATTGCCTGTGACAAGGAGGGTATACCTTTCTATATTGAAAGGACAATGGATTTTACTGATAAAACCGATGAAAGCTACGGTAATGTAATTTCACCATGCATAAATGTCAATTCCGTAAGCTACAGAATTAAAGATGAAAACACTATTGAGCTTAGGGTTGAATTTAACCTGTCAGCATTTGTACTTAACGGCGAAACAAATTCTTTTGTTGAGGATGTTATTGTATACGAGGATAAGAGGGTAGATAAGAACAATTCTGCCTTGACTCTTTATTTTGCCGAAAAAGGCGAGTCGCTCTGGGATATTGCAAAAAGATATTATACAGATGAAATGTATATCAGAGAGGACAACGAGCTTGACGAAGATGTTTTGCAGGATAAGGAAATGCTGATAATCAGGAGGTGAATTTAATACTAAAAAGGGCGTATTGACGCCCTTTTTGTATGCTGACAAATATACAAAAACTTTCAGTAATATAATGTGCAAGTCCATCATATAATTAACTAACAAACATATGGAGGAATGAAAATGGCAGAAAGAAGCATATACAAAGATATTTCCCAGAGAACAAATGGGGATATTTATATTGGTGTTGTAGGTCCTGTAAGAACGGGAAAAAGCACCTTTATAAAGAAATTTATGGATACAATCGTAATTCCAAATATAAGTAACGAAACTCTTAGGGTAAGGGCAAACGATGAACTGCCCCAGTCGTCAGGCGGAAGAACAATTATGACTACAGAGCCAAAATTTATTCCGGAAGAGGCTATGGAGGTCAATCTTCCGGATAATGCGCACCTGAAAGTAAGAATGATTGACTGCGTGGGTTATGTTGTTGACGAATCAATGGGGTATATGGAGGACGATATGCCCAGAATGGTTAAAACTCCATGGAATGAAAATGAAATACCCTTTGATGAGGCGGCGGAAATTGGTACAAAAAAGGTAATTAACGACCATAGTACCATTGGACTTGTAATAACAACAGACGGTTCAATCAGCGATATTTCAAGGGAATCATATATTCCTGCTGAAGAAAGGGTAATAAGCGAGCTTAAAGCAATAGATAAGCCTTTTGTGGTTTTGCTTAATTCCATTGACCCGGAAAGCAGGTCTGCAACGGCACTTTCGGAAGAGCTTTCCTCAAAGTATCAGGTTCCTGTTATGCCTGTAAATTGTCTTACTATGGACGAAAATCAAATCAAAAGAGTTTTGGCACAGGTTCTTTTTGAGTTTCCCATTAAAGAGATTAATATTGATGTTCCAAGGTGGGTTGTAAATCTTGATAAGGAACACTGGCTGAAAAGCAATATTTTCAGTACAATAAAGAGCAATGCAAAGAATATAGAAAAACTTAGACAGGTTCAGGATACCTGCAAAGGAATAGGACAGGACGAATTTGTAAATAATAGTGAAATAAAGAACCTTGATTTAGGCAAGGGAATAGCCGATATTAAGGTGTCTGTTAACAGCAACTGTTTTTATAAAGTTATGTCTGAAAAGACCGGTGCGGAAATTCTTGATGAAGAAGCTCTTATGGAAAGCATTAGTATGCTGGCTGAGAAACAAAAGGAATTTGATAAAATTGCTGCCGCATATAAAGATGTGGAGGAAAAGGGCTACGGTATAGTTATGCCGACACTTGAGGAACTTACCCTGGATGAGCCACAGATTATTAAGCAAAGCGGTAAGTACGGAATTAAGCTGAAAGCCTCCGCACCCTCAATTCATATGATGAAAATTCACACTCAGGCTGAGGTGACCCCCATAGTCGGCAGTGAACAGCAGAGCCAGGAGCTTGTAACATATCTTTTAAAGGAATTTGAAGAAGACCCTGCAAAAATTTGGCAAAGCAATATTTTCGGAAAATCCGTACATGAGCTTGTAAACGAGGGTCTTCATAATAAGCTATACAGAATGCCTGAGGATGCCAGAAAGAAAGTGGGAGAAACAATAGAAAAGATAATAAACGACGGCTGTAACGGATTAATCTGCATTATTCTATAATACTATTAAATGTGCTGATTATTATAAGCTGTTTTGGAACAATTCCACATATTTCCACAATTTATATTTTGACACTCAATAAAAATTAGTGATAATTGCAAAAAAATAAAAATCCCTGATATTTTCTTGATAAAATACATATTTCATTATATAATATTAGATGTATAAAATTGTTAATATGGGGGATTATGAATGGATATTAATAATATCTTGGCAGCAGCAGGACTAAGCCTTGAAGAAAAGTTCAGTATTTCTCTTACTACTCTTCTTACCGGTTTTGTTGTTGTCTTCCTGGTACTGATACTCCTTATCGTTGTGATTTCTGTATACGGTAAGATAGTATATTCCGCTCAGAATAAATCTAAAGAAAAAGCTAACGAAGTTAAGGCAGAAGCCCCTAAGGCTGTAGCATCTGTAAATACAGCTCCGATAAAATCCTCTGCTTCCGGAATTTCTGACGAAATAATTGCTGTTATTGCAGCAGCCGTTGACAGTACATATGGTGCTGGAAACGCTAAGATTAAGACCATACAAAAGTCATCGCCAATCTCTGGCAGACCGGTATGGAGTCAAGCTGGTGTGTTGGATAACACCAGACCATTTTAAGTCGGAAAGGAAGTAGAAACAATGGGAATTATTGACGGATTTTTAAAAGGCGTTGTAGGTCTGTTTAATTCATCAGGCTTTGCGGCCCTTAACTGGCAGAACTACGTTATGGTACTTATATCATTCGTACTTCTCTATTTAGCTATTGCCAAGGAGTATGAACCCCTTATTCTTTTACCCCTTGCATTTGGTATGCTTCTTGTTAATTTGTATCCATCAATTATGGGTGCGCCCTCCACAGAATTTGTCTTAGAATCGGAATATCTGAAAACCCACGATATTTCCACGCAGTCGGTTCAGTATGCCACAACGGTAATAAACGGTGAAACATACTACAATGTTCCGACCTATGGCGGACTTTTGTATTATCTTTATCAGGGCGTAAAGATGGGTATTTATCCACCGATTATCTTCCTTGGTATCGGTGCTATGACAGACTTTGGTCCCCTGATTTCCAATCCAAAGTCATTTATCCTTGGTGCAGCAGCCCAGATTGGTATTTTCGTTACATTCTTTGGCGCTATTTTCCTTGGCTTTTCACAGGCACAGGCAGGTTCAATAGGTATTATCGGCGGTGCCGATGGTCCTACGGCTATCTTTGTTACAAGTAAACTTGCACCGGACCTTTTGGGACCGATTGCTGTTGCGGCGTATTCATATATGGCACTTGTTCCTATTATCCAGCCCCCGATTATGAAACTCCTTACTACAAAGAAGGAAAGATGTATCAAGATGGAGCAGTTAAGACCTGTTTCCAAGCTGGAAAAAATTCTTTTCCCAATCGTTGTTACCGTGTTGGTTGCACTTCTCCTGCCGGACGCAGCTCCCCTTGTTGGTATGCTTATGCTGGGCAACCTTATGAAAGAATCCGGTGTTGTAGACAGAATTGCAAAGACAGCACAAAACGAGCTTATGAACATTGTAACAATCTTCCTTGGCGTTACTGTTGGAGCTACTGCAACAGGTACGGTATTCCTCCAGCTTAACACAATTAAGATTATCTTCCTTGGCCTTTTCGCTTTCTGTATCGGTACAGCGTGCGGCGTCCTCTTTGGTAAATTGATGTGCTTCTTTACAGGCGGCAGAGTTAATCCCCTTATCGGTTCTGCCGGTGTTTCCGCTGTTCCAATGGCTGCCAGAGTTTCCCAGAAGGTTGGTCAGAAGGATAACCCAACTAACTACCTTCTTATGCACGCAATGGGACCAAATGTTGCAGGCGTTATCGGTTCAGCAGTTGCTGCCGGTGTACTTTTAAGTGTAATCCCTCATTAAAATAATTTAATAATTTAATGCTCCGACAATGTCGGAGCTTTTTTTCCTTTAAATATATATTTAATTATTCTTTTATAGAATAATAAATATTTTTCTATTTGATACAATGAAGTATATTGTTTGAAATATTATGTCTTTTAATGTTTATAAATGTTCAAGGGGGAAATAATATTGTTCAATAAAGAATTTACCATTGAATTTTTTTGGAAAATGTTTTTAAAACATTTGAAATTTATTATTTTGCTTACGGTAATCGGTGCGGTTTTATGCTTGCTTTATGCAAACTTTTTTATAACTCCCCAGTACTCTGCCAGTGCGATGGTTATTGTTCAAAACTATACTGCACAGGACGCTGCCGAGGACGCTGCCGAAGAGGCTGCAGCACAGGGCATTGACGACTCCAACAGTGACGACAACAGCCAGATACAGGATATAGAAGATTCCAAGTCATCTGATTCATACAGCAAAGGCTCCGTTAAGATTTATTCCAGCGACCTTAACGCTTCAGAAACTCTGGCAAATTATTGTACTATTCTTTTTAAAAACAATGTTGAAATAGGCAATATGCTTAACGGCTGTTCAATGGAAATTACTCCGGTTGAAGAAAGTAACTTCCTTACTCTAACAATGACATCATCAGACCCTCAAAACTGTGCGGATGTTTGTAACGCTGTTGCAAACCGTATAGCCGGTACAAAGGATAGGGACGGTTTATTTGATGAAATTTTTGCTGCCGGCGGTATAACTGTTATTAAGTACGCATCAGTACCTACCTCGAGTATTTATCCTAATATAAGGAACTTTGCCCTTTACGGTTTAATTGGCGGACTACTTCTTTCTTTCATTATTTCATTTATTGTTGAAATTATTGATACTACTGTTAAAAATGATGACGATTTGTTCAAGATTTATAAGGTTCCCGTATTTGGAGAAATTCTTGATTTTGATTTAAAGGGAGGTAATTCTTCTAATGAAACTAAAAATACCTACTATAAGTAAGAAAAAGAAAGGCAGAGGATACTCGGCCTATGGTTCCAACAATTATTACTCCTCAGAATCCTCCGGTTCTTCCGGCAAGTTTGCCATTATTGAGGGCTATAAAATTGCCCGTACAAATATTCAGTTTTCCCTTTCAGCCGCAGGGGATAACTGCTTTGCAGTAACCTCCTGGAGTAAAGGTGAGGGTAAAAGTACTGCAACCTGTAATATTGCAATTTCATTTGCAAAGATGGATAAAAAGGTTATTCTTATTGACTGCGACCTGCGTCGTCCCAATGTTCATAACCTTTTAAAAACCGAAAACACAATAGGACTTACTTCTGTACTTGTTAACGATAAAAACTACAAGGAGGTAGTTCATAAAGATGTTCTTCCCAATCTTGATGTTCTTACAGTGGGAACAATACCTCCAAACCCCTCGGAATTAATTGCATCTGACGGTTTTTCCAACTTGGTAAAGGAGCTCAAGAAGGAATATGACTATGTAATTATGGATACTGCTCCAATCGGTATTGTTACTGACGCCCTTCTTGTTAAGGATTTGGTTGCAGGTTATTTGATAATTATCCGTGAGGGTGTAACTACCCACGGTGATATTCAGAATTTTCTCAATAGCTGTGAAATTTCCGGTGCAAAGCCAATGGGATTTCTCAAGGTTGGCTGTAATCCCTCCGGAGGTAAGTCACAAAAGTATAATAAATACGGCAAATATCGTTCCTACGACTACTACAGATACTACTAAATTATTCCCCCGCAAGACTTTTTGATATGCACCCCAAAAGTTAGACACTTTTGGAGGTGCATATTTATATGGGAAAAACAGGAAGGAAAAACAAGGTAT
>CANROX010000016.1 GCA_947632335.1 uncultured Clostridia bacterium | reverse complement strand
ATTATATTAAATATCAAAAGTGAAAACTATATGAAATAAGAGTGTTGTGTTTATGAGAAAATAAAAAAGGTACTTTTCACACCTTTCTTGACAAAAGTTTTTTACTACTATATCATTTATATACTGGCGGCAAATAATTCATTTCGGGTGATTTTATGGATAATAATTTTTCAAGGACAGAACTTCTTTTGGGCAGCAGCGGTATGAAAAAACTATTGAGTTCAAGAGTAGCAGTTTTCGGTGTTGGAGGCGTAGGAGGCTTTACGGCTGAAGCACTTGTTAGAACCGGAATTGGTCAAATTGATATAATTGATGATGACAAAATTGCTCCCTCAAATATAAACAGGCAAATTATTGCTACAACAAAAACTATTGGTATGTATAAGGTTGACGCCCTGGAAACAAGACTTAAAGAAATTAATCCAGATGTTACAGTCAACAAGCACAAATGTTTTTATACTCCAAAAACTGCCGATAGCTTTAATTTTAAAGATTATGACTATGTTGTAGACGCCATAGATACAGTAACGGGAAAAATACAGCTTGTTGTGCAGGCAAACGGGGCAGGTACAAAAATAATCTCCTCAATGGGTGCAGGCAATAAACTTGACCCCACTGCCTTTATGGTAGATGATATTTACAACACATCAGTGTGTCCCCTTGCAAGGGTTATGAGGCAGGAGCTAAAAAAAAGAGGTATAAAAAAGCTAAAGGTAGTATATTCAAAAGAAACTCCAATAAAACCTATACAAACAGATAATACTGAAGAAAGCCCTTTATATGCAGATACCCACAGGGGCAATAAACCTAAAAGACAAACCCCGGGAAGTGTGGCATTTGTACCCTCCGTTGCAGGACTGATTATTGCCGGGGAAGTCATAAAAGATATAATAAAAGGATAGCCTCGGCTATCCTTTTATTATTATGCACATTTATTTTATATGACAAAATTCAACTTTGGTGAACATAATGCTTTACAATAGTAGAAAAAGTGATATAATTATAGTATCGGTAATATTACACAAATAAACGCTCTTGCTTTTATATAAAATTACAAACGCATTAGCATATTTGATAAAAGAAGGCATTATCTATTATGAGTTTTTCACGAAAAGACCTTTGTCTGCACAGCCTTATGTGTCTGACAGGTGGGTTTCTCGGAGCTTATGCTTTGCTTTGCAGGGATTTTAATTTCGGAAATTCACAGACGGCAAACTTAATACAGATTTTTACCTGCATACTGGGGAAAAACCTTTTTGAATTTGCACTAAGAATTCTCGGTGCAGTCCTTTATATAGGGGCAGTAGTTATATATGTATATTTGGAAAAAAAGACTTCAGTAAATTTGGAACGATATGCAATTACGGTAAACCTTTTTGGTCTTATACTTCTTTCACTAATTCCACAGAAAATAAATCCTGTTGCAGGCATACTTCCCATTTTCTTTATGATGTCTACCCAGTGGAGCGTTTTCCACGGGGTTGGAGAATATAACAGCTCAACTATTTTTTCCACAAACAATATTCGCCAGTGCACACTGGGTTTCAGCAATTACTTTGTCGCAAAGGATAAAAAAGCTCTTGAAAAAGGAAAGTTTTTTGGAAACTCGCTAATTTGGTATCATATTGGCGTTGTAATTTCTTTCTTTTGTTGCAGATATTTTGGCACAGAGGCAAGCATTTTTTGTATTCCCGTTATGGTCGTATGTTTCCTAATAACATTTCGCCAGGAACAAAACACTATTGTAGGCAGGGCATCAAGCAGAGAAACCCTAAAGGGCGTAAATTAGAGGACTGTAGTCTATACAGTCCTTTTTCTATTGAAAAAACAAATGAAAAGGGTTATAATATTAGTAATTATAATTTTTGGAGCAGACTAATGAATATTATTGTTGTTGGTGTAGGTAAAATTGGATTATACCTGACAAGGTCTCTTCGTGAAGAAGGTCACGATGTTGTGGTTGTTGACATTGACGAACAGAGAATTGACAGAGTAGTTGAGAATCAAGATGTCAATGGAATCCTTGGCAACGGCACACATTGTGATGTGCTTTCCGATGCAGGGGTAAAGAACGCTTATCTTGTTATTGCCTCGACTATGTCAGACGAAATCAACATACTTACCTGTCTTATAGCCAGAAAAATGGGTGCCCGCCATGCTATCGCCAGAGTAAGAGGACCGGAATATGTGCGTCAGCTTGATTTTATGCGAAATGAACTGGGCATTTCAATGATGGTCAACCCGGATATGAGCGTTGCAACGGAAATTTCCCGTATACTGAAATTTCCTGCCGCTACAAACTATGAAACCTTTGCCAACGGCAGGGTGGATATGATTGAAGTTCCCATAAAGGACAGCAACAATATTATTGACAAGCCTATTTTTGAAATATCCCAGATGTACGGCAACAAGTTCCTTATATGTGCCGTACGCAGGGGAAATGATATTTTTATTCCAAACGGCAACTTTGTCATTAGAAGAAATGACAAAATCTATATTGCAGGCCCACACCGGTCCATCGTAAACATTCTCAAAGGTATGGGCATAATAAAAAACAGAATAAAAAATGTTATGATTATAGGCGGCTCAAGGATTGCCTACTACCTTGCAATACTTCTTATAAAAATGGGTATGAATGCTACCATTATAGAAAAGGACAAGGATAGGTGTACCTTTCTTGCAGATAACCTGCCTGATGTAAAAATTGTAATGGGCAACTCCGCAGACCATAACTTGCTTGTTGAGGAGGGTATTGCGGAAAGTGACGCCGTGGTTTCCGTTACTAACAGCGACGAAAGCAACTTCCTTGTAGCCATGTATGCAGAAACTTTTAATGTAAAGAAAATTGTAACAAAAATCAATGAGCCGGAGTTTCACCTGCTCTATGACAAGATTATGGGAGAAAGCGCTATTTCCCTTAATGAGGTTACTTCCTCTACCATTGTAAAGTATATCAGGGCAAAGTTAAATACAAACAGCAACGAAATGAAATCCCTCTATAAACTTATGGGAGGACGGGTTGAGGCTATTGAATTTGAAGTGCCCGACAAAGGAGACTACCTCTCTAAGCCTATCAAGGCCCTTAGATTTAAGAAAAATATTCTCCTTGCCTCAATCATAAGGAAGAGAAACATTATTTTCCCTACCGGCGATGATATTATTGAGGCAGGCGATACAGTCATTGTTGTTACCAAGGGTAAAGCCATTCGTTCATTTAAGGATATTTTCGTATGAACTATAAAGCAGTAATAAATATACTGGGCAAAATTATGTTTATAGAGGGCGCTCTTATGACGCTGCCCCTGATAGTTGCCCTTATATATGGTGAGACAAGTACATATATGTCCTTTGTAATCCCAATGACAGGGCTGATTCTTGTTGGATTTGCACTGGGTGTAAAATCCCCCAGGAACAATATGCTCCTGGCAAAGGAGGGTTTTGTAATATGCGGACTTGCCTGGATAATAATGTCCGCAGTAGGATGTGTGCCATTTGTAATTTCAGGTATGATACCCAATTATCTTGACGCTTTTTTTGAAACTGTATCAGGCTTTACTACCACCGGTTCAACTGTGCTTTCAAAGATTGAGGGAAACCCCTACGGACTTCTTTTCTGGCGCAGTTTTACTCACTGGATTGGAGGTATGGGAGTTCTGACTTTCCTTATGGCAGTTGTGCCACAGGGCGACGGACAATCTATGCACCTTATGAGGGCGGAAGTCCCCGGTCCAAAGGCAGGTAAACTGGTTTCTAAAATGACAGACGCTTTCCGTATTCTCTACATTCTCTACTTTATACTTACAATTCTGGAAATTGTGTTTCTTATGTTCTCAGGTATTGGTTTCTACCACAGCGTAGTAAATGCCTTTGCAACAGCAGGAACAGGCGGATTTTCTGTTAAGGACGCCTCAATAGCAGGTTATCACAGTCCTTATGTGGAATATGTAATTGCCACCTTTATGCTGCTGTTTGGTGTTAACTTTAACCTTTATTTTTTTCTCGTTATAAGAAAGTTTGGTACGGTACTGAAAGACGAGGAATTAAGAATTTATCTTGGAATTGTTGCCTGTAGTATTGGACTTGTTATGATTGATTTGTTAAGCCACTTTTCTAACCTTACTACAGAACAGGCTTTTAGACATTCTTTCTTTACAGTTACATCAATTATCAGCACCACAGGCTTTGTAACTGCCGACTTTGAACAATGGACAATATTTGCAAAATCCATTCTTGTGATACTTATGTTTGTAGGTTCAATGGCAGGTTCCACCGGCGGAGGTATTAAGGTTACAAGAATACTTATCTATTTTAAAGAAATGATAAGAGATATGAAACAAATGCTTAGTCCAAGGCAGGTACTTAGCGTAAGACTGAATAAAAAGGCTGTTGAGGGCAGCATACTCAAAGGTGTAAACACCTACTTCATAATCTATGTTTTTATCCTTGTATTCAGCGTTTTACTGGTCAGTATTGAGGGCGAGGGTCTTGTTACAACCTTTACATCTGTAGTTGCCTGTCTTAATAATATTGGTCCGGGTATGGAAGATGTCGGAGCTACTGCAAATTTTGCACATATGAGTGTTCTCAGCAAAATTGTACTTTCCTTTGATATGCTGGCAGGAAGATTGGAAATTTTCCCAATCCTTCTTCTCCTTATCCCCTCAACCTGGAAAAGACATTAATATATTTACCTCCCCTAACGGGGAGGTTTTATTTTTATATTTTTCAAACATTTTCCATAACAATACTGAAAATTTCTGGTATAGTCAAAATTTACTTACAGATAATATAATTGGGTTCAAAACCATTAGAAAGATGAAAGGAAATGTTTATATATGAAAGCAACTGGAATTGTAAGAAGAATTGACGACTTAGGCAGAGTGGTAATTCCAAAGGAAATTAGAAGAACCCTCCGTATAAGAGAGGGCGACCCCCTGGAAATTTTTACAGCTACAGACGGCGAGGTTGTGTTTAAAAAATATTCTCCCGTAGGAGAACTTGGAAACTTTGCCTCACAGTATGCAGATGTCCTGACACGGGTTAGTCAAATGCCCACCGTTATTACAGACAGGGACCATGTTATTGCTGTAGCCGGAGCAAGTAAAAGGGAATATATGGAAAGGCGTGTTACACAAACTCTTGAACATTATATGGAACAGAGGAGAAGCTACACAGCAACAGAAACCAGCAATGGCGACACTTATCCTATTGAGGGTATAGATTCACCGGCAGGAATTATTTATCCTATAATCGCCTCAGGAGATGTAACAGGAGCAGTGTGTATGATGCAAAGCGACACTGTTAAAATTCCCACAGAAACAGAAATTAAACTCTGCCAAAGTGCCGCCGCATTCTTAGGAAAGCAAATGGAAGAATAAACTTAAAGAGTGTTCCGAAAGGGGACGCTCTTTACATACAAAAGTAAAGGGGTGTGCATAAAAAGCACACCCTTCACTATTCGCAAACCAATCTATAACCATTACTTGTACGCAAAATTAAAGTTCCTGCTCAGGAACAATAAGTATTATACATTACATTTAATAATATTTCAATAATTAATTGACTAAAGGTGAAAAAAGTTATAGAATTAGCCTGTGAGTGTAAAATATAAAATAAGTCTGAATGGAGCAAATATATGACAACTAAGGCAAAATATATTGTGTCTGTAATGTTCGTTGCCTTTATAGGCATATTCGGAATACTATTCTTTGTACTTCCCAAAAATGATTTTAGTCCCAAGGAAAAAAGGTATCTTCAGTCGTTTCCTCAAATTTCCACTAAAAATATTTTTGACGGAACCTTTGAAACAGAATTTGAAAACTACATAAATGACCATATGGTTATGCGTGACGCCTTTATGGGTATTAACAGCTACTCCAATCTTGCCCTGCTTAAAAACGGCAGTGACGGTGTTTACTACAGCTCTGACGGATACCTTATCAATAAGCCGGTAAAGGACAGTCGTCTTGACCTTAATTTGTCTGTTATAGCTGACTTTAAGGAAAAAACAAAAATAGACACATCGGTTATGATTGTCCCCTCCACAGGCTATATAGCAAAAAACTATCCCTATGGCTTTACGGAAAAATATAATGACGATGAGTATTTTAAGAGAATCGGAGAATTTTGCAAAAATAACAATCTTAAAATGATAGATTTAAGACCCTCATTTAAGGAAGAGTTTGCAAAAAATCAAATTTACTATAGAACAGACCACCACTGGACGACCTACGGCGCGTTTCTTGCATACAATCAGCTTTGCAGGCAGTGGAATATTACCCCTGCTAAATCTGACGACTTTAAAATCGAAAGGTACAAAAACTTTTACGGCACAACATATAACACCTCCGGTTTTTGGTTGACTAAGCCTGACACCATCGAAATATGGAAGAATACACATAACAAATCAACCTGTGAAATTAAGGTAGATGATAAAACTGAAAAGTACAGCTCCATGTACTTTTACGACAACCTTAAAGGCGAGGATAAGTACGAGGTTTTCCTTGACGGCAATCACCCCATTACAACGGTTAAAAATCCTAAAAATAAGAATGGTGAAAGGCTCCTTGTAATCAAAGACAGTTTCAGCCATTGTCTGACGCCGTTTCTCAGTGAAAATTTTCAGGAAGTAACCCTTGTGGATATGCGTTACTACAAAAAGTCAGTAAGTGAAGAAATCTGCAAAAATACAAAGTACCATAAGGTTCTTATTTGTATGAGTATTGATAATTTCCTTGAGGACAAGGATTTCTGTTTCCTTGAATAAAAAAGGCACACCCTGTGGTGTGCTTTTTTTATTTACATTGATTAATTAAAAGTTCGGCCTTATCAATTACCCTTAAATCGTTATCATAGGTACAATTTTTTCTGGCCTGCTGTATATCAACCCACATATGGCTGTCAATCTCTTCTGCCTGGTCTACAACATCGTCTGTAAATGCCTGTGCAAGGAAAAAAACAACCCTTTTCTTTATATTACCGAATGGACAGTAGTCGCTAACCTCTCTAAAGCCGTCAATAATTTTAACATCAAGGTTAGTTTCCTCTTTAATTTCACGAACCGCAGTTTCTTCCTCTGTTTCATTTAGTTCTATATGCCCCTTAGGGAAACTCCAGTATCTTCCGTTGTGATTTTTAACCAGAAGAACTCTAACTCCCTGTTTGTTTCGGTAGAAAATCAATGCTCCACAGCTTTTTTCATAAAGGCAGTTAATACTGCTTACTCTCAGATTGCTGACCGATTTTAAAATATTAAGGATTTGTGGTTCATAGTAAATCTCTCTGTCAGGGGCAACTACAACTCTCTGCTCGTCACTGCCCTCAAGTGTGATAACAGCAACCACCTGTCCCGAAGATGTATACTCCTGCGGTTTTTTTGAAATAACATAGGCTTTAATATTCTCCCCGTTATCGTCAGTAAAGTAACCGCTGTAAAGTTCCTCTTCAAGCTGTCCGAATAAGTTCACCCTTACTTTTCTTGCAAGCATCGATTTCACCTCCCATCATACTTCATTACCCTTATATAAATCTTTTCACACTATATTATTTGCCAATAATAGTTTCAACATCGGCAATCCTGTCTGCTGAATTTGCTGACATAACATTATTAATAAACAGTACCTCATTAATACCGTTTTCCTGGCAGTATTCCTTTAGGTTAGTAATGCCGCAGCTCCTCATATCCAGTACATGTATCTCACTGTAGTTGGCAGACAGGTAGGGTACAAAGGCATTTCCGAAACTCTCTTTAATAACTGCAATTTTCTTATTGTTGTTTACTTCTGAATTAATAATAAACTTTGGCTGGTCGCCGTTGATAAATACACCGTAGGTATTTTCACCGCCGGTTTCGTCCTTATAGTAAATATCCGCAGGCTGTCCCTCACCGTTTGCATCTGCATAAAGAGTGCAGGTTGTACCGTATGGTAAATCATAATATGCAACCGTATCCTTTAGACCGGAACCGTATGTGTGGAGCGAACCCGTAAAACCATCAATCTTATGGGTTCCCTCTTCGGAAATTCTCATAGGCTTTTGGTTAGTCTGCTCACAGAAAGCAGTATAGGCATAGTAAGCACCCAGTCCCGTCCAATGGTGGTCAGACTTAAAGTACAGATACTCACTGTTATGGCCTGCAAGTGTATTATAAACATTGATAGGCTGCGCTTTATCAAATTTCTCATATGCATTGTGAATGTTGTCTGCCTCACTGCTTGCACCGGCCTCCGATTTAAGTCTGTCCGGCAAATTCATCTCACAATGGAGGGGAACAATTATACTATAAACCTTGATTTTACTTCCAAGATGCTCCGCAGCCGAATTAATAAGGTCTGCATACATATCACTTCTTGTTCCGTCAGCACCGAAGATTTCATATGCACTGTCTTTCCACAGATATACCGAAGTATTCTGACTGCTGAAAGAACCCTTGGAGTTATCGTCCTCAATCTGCGGTACTATAAATACCAGCGGGTCTGTCAAATCTCCGTCTTGGGTCTGGACATTACTTTTTACACCCTTTTTATTTTTTGATGCCTGTACGGTCTTAAAGCCTCCGCTTGAGTCGGAAGAACAACTCCTCACACAAGAACTTATGCCAATAACAATGGATACAATGATTATAATACAGAGAACACCCATTGCAATAAGTTTTATGCGGTTTCTTCTTCTGCGCTTTTCTGCGGCAAGTTTTCTGGCCCTTGACCTTCTTCTCTGTTCCTCAGTAATTTTCCCATACTCATAGGACATACCTATATAAAAATCATCATTATATGTCCTCGGTGGACGCCTGTTTCCGGAACTCCTTTTTTTAGCCATACCTTTCTCCCTGTTTCATTGTAATTTTAAGATATATATGTTTAGTATAATACAAAAGGCGATTAATTACAACATAAATTAACAATTTATTTATGTACCATATTTAAGTTTTTTTAAAAAGCCTTTTTAAGTATATGTTTTTTATTTGCATATACTATCATTTCACTATTATTGCACTTTTTATTTTTTTGTGATAAAATATCTACTATATGCAGTAATAAGGTGGAATATAAAATGGAATATAAATTCAGCAACAGGGTGCAGAACCTTAAACCCTCTGCAATACGAGAGATATTTAAATATGCCTCCGACCCACAGGTGGTTTCCCTTTCGGCAGGGAATCCCAGCCCCGAGGCTTTCCCGATAAATGAAATTAGGGAAATATCAAAAAAGATATTTGAAGAAAACCCTATTGGTGCTTTACAATACAGTATTTCGGAAGGATACCCGAATCTTAGGGAAACACTACGGGATTATATGAAAAAAAATCATAACGCCGTTACAGATGAGGACGATATTCTAATTACTACCGGCGCTCAGCAGATTATGGATTTAGCCACAAAAGCACTTGTCAATGAAGGCGATGTTATCATTACGGAATCCCCCTCTTTTATTGGCTCTCTTAACACATTCAGAAGCTACAATGCAAAACTTGTAGGTGTGCCAATGGATATGGACGGAATGAATTTGGATGCCTTGGAAAATGCCCTTAGGACTAATCCCAACACAAAGTTTATTTACACTATTCCCAACTTTCAAAATCCCTCCGGCATTACTATGAGTCTGGAGAAAAGAAAGGCAGTTTATAACTTAGCCTTAAAATACGGAGTACTTATTCTTGAGGATAATCCCTACGGCGACCTTAGGTACAGCGGTGAGTATATACCATGTATTAAGAGTTTTGACACAGAGGGCATTGTTATTTATGCAGGTTCTATGAGTAAGGTTATATCACCGGGCATCAGGGTTGCATATACAGTTGCCCCTAAACCAATATTCCAAAAGATGGTTGTTTGTAAACAGGGCAACGATGTCCATACAAATGTATGGTCACAGATGGTTTGTAATGAATTTATGACAAAGTATGACTATGAGGGCCACTTGGAAAAATTAAGGAGTATATACAGCAAAAAGGCTCAGTATATGATGGAATTGCTTGACGAGTATCTTGTTCCCCTGGGCATTACTTATGCTCCTATTACCGGAGGACTTTTCACAATGTGCACGCTGCCCGATTATATTGATATGCCAAACTTTTGCAAACAAGCGGTGCTGAACAAAGTTTGTGTTGTTCCCGGGAACGCCTTTTTAACAGATGAAAACGAAGAATGTCATACCTTTAGAGTAAACTTCTCCACCCCTACTGACCAACAGCTGAAAAAGGGCATAATGCTCCTTGCGGAAACTGCAAAAAAATATATTAAATGAGGTAAAAAGAAATGGGAGAAAAGAAACAAATTGTTTTAAGCGCAATACAGCCCAGTGGCTCAATGACATTGGGAAACTACCTTGGCGCAATTAAAAATTGGGTTGCTATGCAGGAAGAGTATTTCTGCTTTTATGCACTGGCGGATTTACACACCATTACAGTAAGGCAAAACCCGCAGGAAATGCGTAAGAATATTCTTGATATGTATGCACTTCTCCTTGCCTGCGGTGTTGACCCGGATAAAAGTGTATTTTTTATTCAAAGTCATGTGACAACCCATGCACAGCTTGCATGGCTGCTGAACTGCTATACACAGTTTGGCGAGCTTTCAAGGATGACACAGTTTAAAGATAAAAGTAAGAAACACGCTGATAATATAAATGCAGGTCTTTTTACATACCCGTCTCTTATGGCGGCAGATATTCTCCTCTATCAGGCTGACAAAGTACCTGTAGGCGCAGACCAAATGCAGCACCTTGAACTTACCAGGAATATTGCAAATCGTTTCAACGGCCTTTACGGCAATGTTTTTAAAATTCCCGAGGGCTTTGTACCCAAGGACGGCGCAAGGGTTATGTCCTTGCAAACACCAACAAGTAAAATGAGTAAAAGCGATACAAATATAAACGGCTGTGTATATGTTCTTGATAAGCCGGAAGTTATTATTAAAAAGTTTAAAAGGGCTATTACTGACAATGACGCAGAAGTTCGTTTTGATATTGAAAACAAGCCGGGTATCAGCAATCTTATGACCATTTACAGCGCAGTAACAGGCCTAAACACAGAACAGATAGAAAAGGAATTTGCCGGCAAAGGTTACGGAGATTTCAAAGCGTCTGTGGGCGAGGCTGTTATAGAACACCTCCGTCCGGTACAGGAAAAGTATCAGCAGATTATTAAGGACAGAGCATATATGGAAGAAACTTGGAAAAAGGCAGACGCCTTTGCCCAGAACTTCAGTCAAAGGACTCTGGACAAAGCAATGAAAAAAATCGGTTACATTAAATAATACTTCCCCACAATGATTAAAATTTTCATTGTGGGGTTTACTTCGCACTAAAAGGCACATTGTTAAATGTGCCTTTTAGAATTATATACAGTATATTACAAATGAACCTGCATATGCAGTCAGCTTACCGCCCTTAACCTCCGTTTTTCCCAGGGCATAAAGTGTTTCCTTAACTTCATAGTCAAATGGAATTGTTGCGTCTTCCCCGGAGGGATTTACAGAAATTATAAACTTACCCCTCTTAAACACAAATGGGTAACTGTTCTCCCTTGCAAACACAATATCAATAGTCCCCTGGTTTCCCAGGTCTTTATTAGCCTTTCTAAGGGCAAGCATATCTGTAACAACCTTGTAGATTGAATTTTCATCATCCTTCTGATTTTCCACAGTAGGGGCGTCCTTTCCTGTGTCAACAGGAAGATAACAGATGTCCGCCGTGGAAAAACCAAGATTTTTACTGCTGTCCCACTGCATAGGTGTTCTTGAACCCGTTCTTGAATAGCCGCCCTCCTTAGAAGTAAGACACCCCTGGTAGTTCATACCAATCTCGTCACCATAGTAAAGGAAAGGTACTCCGGGCAGTGTAAAAAGGGTGGCAAAAGCAAGTTTTACTGTTTCCCTATCGGCATAGTGGGTCATACGGGGCATATCGTGGTTATTTGTCATAAAACATATATATCCGTTATCCTTTGTTTTTTCCAGGTTGGGTATATATTCGTTTAAAAAATCCATAATATTGCCCTTGCCGTTTCTGCTGAAAAAAGCTCTGTTTTCCCCATCTTTCTCATAACGGAACAGCTTAGAATATCCGTTGCCGTAGTGGTCAAGATAGAAGTCCATATGGAAACCTGAGTTGTTTATTGAACGAACAGGATTACACCACTCTGAAACTATTGCCGCATCAGGATATTCACTATCAAGCATTTTCCTTATATCTCTCCAGATTTTTGCTGTGGCAATTTTTTCATCATCATTTTTAACAAGGGAGTCAGCCATATCCACCCTGAAACCGTCTGCACCCTTGTCAAGCCAAAATCTCATAACATTCTTCATAGCCTCTGCTGTGGCTTTGGCTTCCGGGCTGTCAAAGGACATCTGCCACTGGGGATAGTCTACCTTGTAAAAGCCATAATTAAGAGCAGGCTGACTGCTGAAATAATTTACCATATAGTTACCGTCACGCTGACAAATACCGCACATCATACGGTATTCAGGAGGAGCGTCCCATACAGATTTTGTAAATATATATCTGTCTGAATACTTATTTTTTTCCGCTTTCTTTGCCTCTAAAAACCAAGGGTGCTGGTCGCTTGTGTGGCCCGGCACAAGGTCAAGAAGAATGTGCATATCCCTTTTGTGAGCCTCTTCAAAGAGTCTTACAAGGTCATCATTTGTACCGTAACGGGGCGCAACCTTGTAATAATCCCTTACATCATACCCTGCGTCCATAAAAGGCGAATCATAGATTGGGTTCAGCCATATACTGTTACAGCCAAGACCCTTAACATAGTCAAGCTTTTGTATAATGCCCTCAATGTCCCCTATACCGTCGCCGTTAGTATCATAAAATGATTGGGGATATATTTCATAGAAAACGGCGTCTTTCAGCCACTGCGGCATAATTATCATCCTTTCTGTTGTTAGTATTAATTTTACTGGAAAAAATATTTAATTATTTTAGTAATCTCTTTACAGGGAAGTTTTTTTGGTTGATATAGACCTGCCCTCGTCATAGTATAATTATAGGGGGTTATAACTATGACCATTACAAAAATTAACGAAAATACTCTAATGCTTGAACTCTTAAAGGAAGAGATACCGTCCTCAACAGAGAAACTTGTAAATCATATTATCGGTATTGCTGTTTCAGCACAGAAACTTAACACTGACAGCTGTGCCTTTCTGCTTGAGGGTACAGAAACCAAAAAAGGCGCTGTTTTTCTTTTAACGGTAAGGACAATGCCCAAGCGTTATAAAATTAAGAAAAAAGGGGATTGCGCAATATATTCCTTTGAAACCTTAGACAATTTTACGGACTGTATAAAAGCCCTATACCGTTCAAAACTTCCTGTTCCGGAAAGCAGTACATACATTATGAATGATTTATACTACCTTATGTTTCATAATTCCGTAATAAGCAAGTCTGCACATATACTTCTTTTGGAGTATGGGGAAAGAATCCGCCACAGCAGAAGATTTGCAGGACTTCTCAATGAATACGGTTATATCCTTACAAACAAAAATTCTGTGGAGCTGATTGGAGAAAGTTTTTCCTGATTTTTATTTGCAAAGACCTTTAAGCTCACTTATAGCCTTTTTGGGAAACTCCGACTTAAAAACTGCCGTACCTGCTACAGCTACATCTGCACCTGCCTCGTATGCCTGCCTTATTGTATCTGTGCCTATTCCTCCGTCAACTTCCAGGAGAAGATTTGGATTAATTCTTTCCGCCTCTTTACGAATTTCTGCCAGCTTTGGCATCATATCAGCCATAAATGACTGTCCTCCAAAGCCTGGTTCAACTGTCATTACAAGCACCATATCAATATCCTTGAGATATGGGAAAACTTCTTTTGCCGGGGTTTTAGGTTTTACAACAAGACCTGCCTTAATCCCCTTTGACTTAATTTTGTTAATTGTTTCCCACGGGTCGCTGTCGCTTTCAATGTGAAATGTGATTATATCAGCACCGGCATCTGCAAAATCGTCTATATATTTTAGTGGCTCTGAAATCATAAGATGCACATCAAAAGGCTTGTCCGTGTATTTACGAACCCGCTTTATTACAGGTGCGCCAAAGGTGATGTTTGGTACAAAGTGTCCGTCCATAACATCAAGGTGCATATAGTCTGCCCCTGACCTGTCCATTATTTCGATTTCCTGTCCCATAACCGAAAAATCACAGGATAAAAGTGAAGGTGCAATTAACATATAAAATCCTCCTAAGGTTATTTATGGTCGTTTTATTGATGGGGCAATCATTGTGGCGACACCCCAAAATACTGTGTATAGGAACATTTCAAGAGTACCCATTACCGTTGTACCTGCATAAAGGGTAATTGTAGACATTATAAGTATACCCAGTATTATACCGATAAGCTGAATAACAACAGCTAAATTAATATTTGAACGAAGCTGTACGCAACCCGAGATTGTTCTTGCCATTTGGGTAAACCTACCCCTTGTGGCAAGGTATGCTCGGGATTTTTCTTTGTATACAGAGGATACCTCCTTGCACACATTTCCAAGGCCTGTTGACAGCACCTTTACACTTCTGTAGAAAACTCCAAAGTCCTCGGAGATTTGTTCTGATGTAATGTTGCAGTCGCTGGTGCTTATAAGCAGGCTAATACCGTTATATTCTGCCCTCTGGAGTTCCTTTGCAATCTCAACACTCGGTCGGTATGTAGTAACAAGCATAGCCGTAAGCCTGCCTGAATGGGCAATAAAGGTTATCTGTTTATGCTGTTTTTGATATATCTCCTCAAAATTTTCATTCGGTACTTTAATGCCGTACTTGTTCATTAAGTCCCTGTTACCCACAAGAATCCTGTCCCCGTTTACCCAGCCTACAAGACCAAGCTGGTCCTCATACATAACGGATTCTACATCTGGAAGAACCATTCTGCTTTCCTGCAAAGCATTGTCAAATACAGGGGCTAAAGGACTGTTTACCTCCCTTAGGACTGCCGCCGCACAAATACAGGACTCGTCCAGTTTACTTTCTTCAAAAGCCTGTATCTTGTTAAGAATAACAGAACCCTCCGGGTACAGCTCGCTTGCGTCCACCATAATTGCAGATGTATCACAGAACTGCTTTACACCCTGATAACCGCTGAGCATAGCTCCACGCCTTACAAGACGCTTGCAAAGGGTTTTAAGAGGCAGATTTACGGCCATAAGCACACAGACAGGCACACTTACCGCTGTAATGAGTGAAAATGAGGCCACAGCCCCCACAAATGTCTTTGCCATAATTCCATAAAGGATTGACACAATTAAGGAACATAGGGTTGTGTATGGTACAATCTTCCCTGCCGCCTCCTCCGATGGGTCCGGAGCATAGGAAAGCTGTAAATAGTTGGTGAGGAATCCTGTACGATGCTGATATGCAATTATAGGCTTGTCCACCACTGTACCGCTCATCATTTTTGAGGCAATACTTTCATCGGTATATATTTTGGCGGAATATAGCTTTTGATTCTGTGTAAGGAACTTAAAGTTTCTTCCAACCCTTGTTACCATAAGGAGTTTTCCGCAGGCATTACCCAAAAGACCCAGCATAACAATAATTGTATAATAGCTGTACTCTCCGGTGAAGAAGTCCTGGCTGAAGAAAAGACCTGTTAAACCGGCTATAGCTGTTCCTGCTAAGGCAACTGCCACCGCTGTGTCCGAATTGCCCTTAAATCCTTTAAGGGCAAATATGCCGTTTTTAAGGGCAACCCTGGATACAAATGCTGCCGCCCCTATAACAAGGATATTCATTACTGCATAAATCAACGACGCCGCCATACTATCACTCCCAAGACTCCTCGGGAGAACCCTTTGGATTATCATCATAATAAAGGAGATAGCTGTAAGAACTCCAAGGGACAGGCACTGAAATCTGAGCTTGCTTTTGTTTTCCCCAAGCTCCTGTGCAACGCTGTCTATGTCGTCACTGCTGTCATAGTCATCAACAGTAACCACCTTTTCGGCAGTTGTCTTAGATTCTTTATCCTCATCGGGATTTACGGAGAAGAAATCCATAAGATTGTCAATAAAGCTTCTTTTTTCTCTATGTATTTCCTGGGTTGTAACAGTTTCTGTAGGTCGGTAAATAGCGGAAATTTCAGGATTTTTACTCTTTAGATATTCCTCATATTCCTGCCTTACCACAACAGAAAACTTACCCACATTTACATTCAGTTTTTCAACGGCACTGTCTGGAGTATATACCGGCACTCTGGAAACCTGGGTTGTCCCCTTGGGAACAGGCTCCTGTTTTCCAAAGAGCTTTTCGTACTCAAACTCCTCAATTTCCTTTTCTTCCTCGTGAATGGGCAAGGGAGGCAGATTTTCCCTTTTGATAAGCTCATCAAGACTTTCCTGTTTATATTTTTCTTCGTCAAACTCCTCCTGCTCCAAAGCAAAATCAACATCTTTGTCCTTTGGCTCAATTTCGGGAATTTCTATATCAATGGTTTCAATATCCTTAATTTCAATGGGTTTAATATCAAACTGCGGGACTTCCTCAATAATATCATTACTGATAACAGCCCCTTCCGGGTTTACGCCCTGCAGTACCACATCCTCCATTGGTTCAGGAGAGGTAAATACATCCGGACTGTACTTCGGCAATTTCTTTTCGTCTTTCAGAACTCTTCCGTTTTCATCTCCCTGACGCTCCATCATAACCTCGGCCGCCATTGTTGTACCGGTTTTCTCCCCCACAATAATGTTATCCTTATAAGGTTCTTCCGGCGCAGAGCTGTAAAACATACTTTTCAGATTTAAATCATCTTTACTCTGCAAATTATCCTTATTTGAATTTTCTGTTACTTCTGTATTTCCTTGGGAAGTAGTTTTTTCTAAGTCGGCATTTTCCCCGTAAACTCTTTTTTTAATCTTGTATAAGAAGTCGGATTTATTTAATTCCATTTTTAAAACTCCTGTTATCTATTACTTGCAATTTCGTACATTAAAATTCCTGCCGCTACTGAGGCATTGAGGGAATTGATTTTTCCTTTCATTGGCAGGGAAACAATAACATCGCAATCCCTTGCAACAAGGGGGCCAATGCCCTTACCCTCGTTTCCGATTACAAGTGCAACTGCTCCCTGAAAATTAACCTCTTTATAATTTTCTCCCTCCATATCAGCGCCGTAAATCCACACACCCATATCCTTTAGCTTTTGCAGGGTTGTACTGATATTTTTAACTCTCACTATCGGCATATATTCAAGAGCGCCGGCAGAGGTCTTTTCTACTGTGAAGGAAAGTCCCGCACTTCTTCTTTCCGGAATAATAACGCCGTGGGCCCCTGCACATTCTGCAGTTCTTATAATAGCCCCAAGGTTGTGAGGGTCCTCTATTCTGTCAAGAACAACAATAAACGGAGGCTCTCCCCTTTCCTCGGCACTTTTGAAAACCTCATCAAGAGTACTGTATTCCTTAACGGCACACTGGGCAATAATCCCCTGGTGGCTAACTCCTTTAGCAAGAAAGTCCAGCTTTTTGAGGTCAACCTCTTTGACGGGGATTTTTTTCTCCTTAGCCTTGGCAATTATGGGCACCAAAGAACCGGAACGCTCTCCCCTGGCGGTAAGTATAGCCTCTATCGCCCGTCCGCTTTTTATAGCCTCCATAACAGGATTTCTGCCTGCTATAATGTCATTTTTTTCTCTTTTTTCACTTGCTTTGTCTATATATTTATTCATAAAAAATCCCTTTTGGTTACACTCACTAATTCTAATAATTATAGCTATAGTAAGTATAACACAAAAGGAAATCTATTAAAAGTATTTATTGGAAATTTATAATATATATACGAGATTTTTGTAAATGTAATTTTAATTTTTTTCTAAGTACCACTTCATATTTGCACTAAGGGCCACAGCACCTTTGTCTATATACTCCGGCACAATTCCGTAGAAACCTGTATTTTCATCTCTAAACAGTCCAAGATGTGGTGGGAATGCAGTAAATGAAAAAATTCCCACAAAGAACAGAGCAAGTAAAAATAATGACGGCACAAAATAACTTTCTAAGTTTCCATCGCCTACAATCATTTTATAGGAAATAAGCTGGGAAAGAATTACTGAAACAAATCCTATAACTATATCCACAACACTATTGCTTTCCCCTGTAAATAAAACAGAAACATAATGGCATACAATTATAAAAGCCGCCATAAAATACACACCTGTTACCTTTGCTACCACACACCTTTTAAAATGTACGTTGGAAACAAGTATTTCCACTACTGCCCAAACAGCATAGGCAACAAGAAAAATTTTTGTATTTTCCCACACAGATTCGTTTACAGAACCGAAAAGTATGGAGAAAATACTTCCGTCAGTCAGCTCATATACAAAGTGAAGCAGGGTTGCAAGTCCCCCAATAAATACTACTCCTATAATTTCCAAATTCCTAAAGAATTTTTTATTCATAAGAACCTCCACCTTTTTTTTTCAGTATAATTATATGAAGGCTTTTCTGATTAATTACTTCTACAAAACATTAAAAAGCAAAAAGGCTACCCCACCCCCGAAAAGGGCAGAAGCCCCAAGTCTTATACCCCAGTAAAAAATCTTTGACTTTATCTTTATAGCTGAAGGCGGTTTCATTCTCTTAAGCATATTTTTAGCCTCCTTTTCCAGTACACTGCGCTGTGCCCCCGTGTATTCCGGGCGGATAATAAGGAAGGCCTTTTCGTAATATAAATTATTTGTTTCCGTAACCTCTAATACCTGTCTGTTAATACCTCTTAGCATAGTTCATCACCTTTCTTACATATTTTAGGCAGTATTCCATTAGCGTATTCAAAGGCTTTGTCCCTGATTACAACATTGATAATTCCCTGTAATAATTTTTCTATAGAATTATACATTTTGTAAAATTCCTTTTTAACATTATTTATGTGGAAAAGTATGTGGAAAGTTATAATAAGTCTTGGTTTATAACTGAAAAATATTTAATTTTAGATGTTTATAACTATATTAGATTTTTAACATTAACACTTTCCTTATAGTTATTCACATAAAAATATTACAACTCGTATTATTTTCTCTGTCAACTAAGTTACAGAATAATAGCACATTTTTTTCTGTTCCTCCCAAATAACACAAAAGCACCCGTATTTTTCAGGTGCTTTTGTGTTTTTAATGGGTATTTATACATCTTGGTTTTTTAGGTGTACCAAATGGGCAACCGAAGGAATACTTTCGCCCTGTTGATTTGAGGTTGGGCTCATAAGTGCTCCTGTTGCTACAAAAAGAATGTTATTTAACTTTTTTTCTGCCATATCGTCCAGTATGGTACTGCAAAGCACAGAGGCTCCGCATCCACAGCCGGAACCGCCTGCATGCACATCCTGCTTTTCTCTGTCGTATATCATAAGTCCGCAGTCCCTATGGACATCATCTATGAAATAACCCTCCCCCTGCAAAAGCTGATGGAGAATTTCCGTACCCACTTGACCTAAGTCTCCTGTAAAAATCCTGTCATAGTCCTGTGGCTTTGTCATCGTGTCATCAAAAAAGGTTTTAAGAGTGTCCATAGCGGCAGGAGCCATTGCCGCACCCATATTGTTAAGGTCGGTAACACCCTTATCCACAATTTTTCCTACAACCCCATGGCAAACCTCCACACCTTTTCCGGTACTGCTTACTACAACACTTCCGGAGGCTGTAACTGTCCATTGGGCGGTTTGGGGACGAACTCCGCCGTACTCAAGGGGATATCTGTACTGCCTTTCCGCTGTGCAGAAGTGAGATGATGTAACTGCACCCGCCTGATTTGCCGCTCCCCCTGCAACGGTCATTGACGCCATAATAATACCCTGGGCCATTGTTGAACAAGCACCGTACTGGCCAAGGTACGGAATATTAAATCCTCTCATAGAGTAGCTTGAGCTAATGAGCTGGTTAAGCAGGTCACCGGCAAAAATAAAGTCAATATCCTCTGCTCGGTTTCCGCTCATATCCATAGCCTGAATAAAGGCCTCCTGCTGAAATTTTGCCTCCGCCTTTTCCCAAGTATCCTGTCCTGCACGGGAGTCATAGTAAACCTTTTTAAAAGATTTGCCCAAAGGTCCCTCGGACTCTTTTTTTCCTGCTGTTGCACCATATCCTGTAATTATTGGTGGCTCGCAAAACTTTAATGTATATGCACCTATTCTTTTTATCATATAAAAAACCCCTTTGCACTTATTATGTGTGCAAAGGGGCAATTTTATAAAATTTTGCAAACGAAATTTTATTCTTCATTATCAGAGCTTGAAACATCGTCGTTTTCAGGCTTACTACTTGATGATGACTGAGGTTTACTGCTTGATGATGACTGCGGTTTTGTTTCCGGTTTTGTTTTTGGTTGAGTTTCAGCAGGCTTTGTTTGTGTAGGTTTTGTTTCCGGTACAATAACCCTTGCCTGCTCAATTTTCGGAGCCTTAGTTGTAGGGGGAACGGTTGTAGTTTCCTCTACATCAATGTCCCCGGAGTAAACTTTCTTGTTATGTTCATAGTCAGAACCACCCGGGTCAGCCGTCTGAACAGAATGTCCATTCTGCAAACTATAGTATGAATCGGGAAGCTGTTCCCTGTCAATTTCCTCCCCATTGGAATTTTTATAAATCCTATAGGAATGTGCCTTGTAGTAAGAAGATGCAATCTCGTAATTCTCACTGGATGTATCAATGTAATCATAGCTGTCGCTCTTAATGCCATAGAATCTTGCAGTAAGAGTTGTTCCTTTCATATAACACTCCAGAAATACCTGATACTTCGAGTTGTTTTTAAGTTTAAGGTCAAAATTACCGTAGTCAATGGCGGCATCAAAACCGCTGTAAGCATAGACAGAGGGATATGTATGGTTATGTCTTTCGTAAATTTCCAGGTTACTTCTTACGGCAGCATTATAAATTGTGGTACTGGATTGACAGATACCCCCGCCGTATCCATTTGTATAACTGCCGTCTACAATAACACCGGCAGGTGCATAACCATTTGCAGGGTCGTTACTGTTGCCTGTACAGCTGTTAAAGGACCATACTTCACCCGGGTCAATAATACTTCCGTTACAGGCTTTAAGTGAAACATCCATATTCTGATTAGCGCTTGCGTCATTTGTAGAAACAGTTGTCCATTCTGCAAGGAGCATCATATTTTTCTTGAGATAGGATACACTCGCCTTTGGCTTTACATCCTGTGTTTCTTCATTAATGGTACCAATATATTTGCCTTTTTTATGCCCTGACTCAATAATTTTATCAAATTTAGCCTGAAGGCTCTTTTCATCAAGGTCTCTTCCCTTTTCGCCCTCCTTAAACTTAAACATATCGGAAGCGCCCGGGTCAAAGGAGGTTGCCCTTGCATCTTTTGTCTTAATGTCATACTTCTTGTTAATTCGGCTGACAAGTTTCTTTACAGAAGATTCATTAAGACTTGCTGAAATTTCCCTAACAGCCCGTGAATTGTATTTTTCTTTATCTCCACTTGCAGGGTAGGTGGCAGCCACTGCAAGCTGTTTGGAAAATTCAATTTCCTCTTTTAAAAGATTATTTGTATCATAGGAAAAAGTAAAATTGTCCTCTGTATATGTTTTTTCATCACCGTTTACTGTAATTTTAATATTCATCTGGGGACGGGCCTCAAGCTCTTTTTCTTTAAGAGCCTCTCTGGCGTCGTTAATAGTCATTCCGCTAATATTAACACCGGAAATTTCACATCCCTTAGCAAATATAAAATGACCTTCTTTGTCCGCAATAACAACGGGTTCCGTTTTCTCATCAATAATGCCAAGGTCGGAAAGCACATTACCCTCAGGCATAACAACTGCCTGTATAACAAGTACCAGAACTGCCACCAGTAAGGCTGTAGCAATTATTATGGAAACAATGGTAATCTTCTTTTTTCGTGGGGTTTTATTCTTCCCTTTAGTTTCCCCTTTTTCTGTATCATCTGTATTTTTATTTATATCTAAAATAAAATCCTCAGCCTCTTCGTCAACAGCCTGCCTAAGCTCAGGACTTGAGTACGAGCTGATTTCATTCATCTTCTGAGTTGTCGGAATATATGGAGCTCCATTTGAAGAGTTGGAAGAGGCAGAAGCCATCTTGGAAACATCAATACTTTCGGACTGTGGCTTTTTATATGTTTCAGGGCTTTCTCCGTAGAGAATACGGTTGACCTTTTCGTTAATATCCCGCATATCCTGCGTGTTGTAGTCAGCCGGAACAAAATTCTCGCCCTGTGGGTCTTCCAAATCTGCAAGAAATTTTAATTCGTCATAATCTCTGCTCATTACAAGAACTCCTTTCTAACTTTAATAAGGGTACACTATACCACCATGCCTACTTTATATAGTACATCATTATTAAAAAAATTTAAAGTGACAACTTTGTAACTATCTCTTTAAATAATGCCAAACTTCCTTGTTTTATCCAAAGGGTTTTTAGATAACTTACATATACAGACAATTTTCTGCCCAAAAAAGAAGTATCATTATTGTAGTTTTCTTGAAAAAAAAGTATTTATTATATATAATTAATGTATATGTGGTGATTATATGAAAGTTTTAATTTTATTGACCGACACCGGTGGCGGTCATCACAGGGCATCCCTTGCCCTTAAAGAGACAATTGAAAAAGATAAGGGAAATGAAGTAAGAATAGAAGACGCACTTATGTATTCTTCAAAATTTTTACATAATGTAGTTACATGGCTTTATTTGTTCTTTGCCACTAAAACCCCCAGGTTCTATGGTAAGCTCTATAATTCGGCGGACAAAGTATCTTTTCTTGATAAGGGAATCCATATAATTGCCAACTTCTATTCCAGAAAGTTAAAACAGCTTCTTGATGAGTTTCAGCCGGACTGCATAGTCTCCTGTCATGCATTTTGCAGTGACATGGTCACCTCTCTTAAAAGAAAGGGCAAAACTCAAGCTCTTACCATTAACATTATTACAGACTTTGCCGCACACTCCGCATATATTCGTGACAATGTAGACGCTTATGTGGTTGCAAATGATGATATGGTACAACAACTCCGAGAACAATACAATGTTGACGCCTCTATAATTTATCCATTGGGTATCCCTATTTATGATAAATTCTATAAACGGCTTGACCCCATACCAATTAGGGAAAGTCTGGGACTCAGCCCCTATAAAAAAACCATACTTATGATGGCAGGCTCTTTCGGTGTTACAAATATTCTTGATATTTACGCCAATATGAATAAGTATCCCGGCGATTATCAACTTATTGTTGTTACGGGAAAGAACGAAAAACTGTTCCAAAAATTTCAGACCTCTGTAAGGAACGGCTACATAAAGGACAAGCATGGCAATAACATAAAAATAACTATTCCAACAAAGCTCTGTTTCTTTGTTGATGATATTGAGAATTATATGAGCGCCAGTGATATTATAGTCACAAAGCCCGGTGGACTTACTATTTCAGAGTCCTTGGCAAAGGAAATACCAATGGCAATTTTCCGCTCCTACGACGGACAGGAAAAGGATAACTGTGACTACCTTGAAAGACACAGCCTTGCGGTAATACTCAAAGAGGGGGGCGAGGGCGCAGCACAGATTAACGACCTGATTTCAAATTCAACCGCCCTAACCTCTATGAAGAATAATATTCACACATTCAAAAAGGAACACAGCAGTCAGAACATATACAGACTTATTCAGGAAAAGCTCTGACAGGTACCCGAACCTGCGTTAGGAATAACGCAGGTTTTTTTAATTATCCTTTAGTTTTACAGCAAGTACAGTAATGTCGTCATCTTTAAGTCCCTCATTCTGACGCATAGCCTCCTCAACAACCGCCTGGGCAAGGTCTTGACAGCTTCCCTTATTCCAGCTTTTTATTAAACTCAACAGCCACTTATCGTCGCCCATAATTGCTCCGTCACTAAGCATAACAATCATATCCTCTCCACTAAGTGAAGTTCGCTCTTTTGTAAAATATACCTCATTAAGAATACCGGCAGGGATAGAGGGAATTTCCTTTCTAATAACCTTGCCTCTTCTTTTGATGTATGTAAAGGGAGCTCCAGCCTTGAGAATATCTGCCTTGCCTGTAAAAAGATTGATTACGGAAACATCAATGGTAGCCAAACTTTCTTCCTCACTTTTCACCATAAGAGCAGAGTTAGTCATATTAAGAGCACAGTCAAAGGAAAGTCCCGATTTAACCAACTTTTCCATCAGGGTAACAGCCATCATTGAGTCTACAGCCGCCCTGCCTCCAGTACCCATACCGTCACTGACAATGGCAACAAAGTTTCCCTTGCTGTCATTGAAACTGGTAATGGTGTCCCCGCAGAGTCTTCCATTGTTTGCTATATGCTGGTATGAGCCAACCTCAGTTTCAAAGAGGGGTCTTTCGTTAAGTACAATTCTCACCCTGTCCTGTGCTATGGTAATAACAGGCTGCAAAAAGCTCCTTCCACAGCACCTTTCAACTTCTCTTTTAAGCACAGACTTTTTAATTGAACCCCTGCTTCTGTCGGAAAGCTCAATTTCAACAGTCATCTGACTGTCACAAATTCTACAGTTGCACAGCACAGGCAAAAGACTATGCTGTCTTAGCATATGAGAAATTTTCTCACTGCTGTCAAGGTCACAAACATCGGTTTCTGAAAATTCATTGGCCATATCGGTAAGAATTTCCGAAAGTCCCCCGAACTGACCTGCAAGACCGCTTCTTATTGAGCTTATTCTTCTCATACTTTCAAGGCTCATAAGATATGAATGATAGTAAGTATTAATTGCCTTTGCAAGCTCATTTCTTCTGCAACACTTTTTAATAAACAGGGCCTCTATATCCTCTGATGTAATATGGTGATTTCTCTTAAGAGTATCTGTAAGTCTGCCAAAATCATCTTCTGTAATTCCTTTTTCCTTTTCCCAGCAAAAGACTCTCATTCCACAGTTACTGCATATGGTTTCCTTTGCATTTTTGTATACGCCGGGAAAGGAATCCACGCACATATCTTTCATCTTGTCTGATACTCTTGTCACACAGGAAGAAACATCTTTGAGTGCCTTAGAGGTAAAATTAAGCCTCATAATTACATTTTCCTTGAGGGCAATCCCGCTGTTAATATCGTCTGTAGGTGCAAAAAGCGCTCCAACATAGTTTCCTGCGGACTTGGGAATCAGCATAAAAATTCCTGCTCCAAAGAGTCCCTCCACTGCCAATGGAAAAATTATGTCCGGATTTCCCGTTGAAAATGACATTATAATATCTGACATTAAAAATGCCATTGCCGTACCTGCCTTACTCGTCACAGAGAAAAGACCCGCCATAAGTCCTCCAAAACCAAAACCTCCGCAGAGAAAACTGTATGAAACAGAGCTTAAAGAAAAAACAACTCCTGTTGAAATTCCTCCAATGGAACCTCCGGCAACTCCGCCGTACTTAGCACACAGCAGAATTATTACAACAGCCAATGCCCTGCCCAGGGAGTAGTTGCCAAGGCTTAAACCGTTTAGAGCAAGGAGAAGAATACAGCCGGACATTACCAGGCAGGACAGCTCCTGCTGATTAAATGAGCTTAAATTTCTTCTTGATGAGCAAAGGCAAATTGACCTGTCAAGAAAAAAAGCTGCCGAGGCAGAAATAACTGCCTCTATTGTGCAGAGTGCAAAGGAATTTATCCTTGAAGAATCAGAGAAAAGCAGTGCAATACCTGTTGCAAACACAGGCAGAAAGGCCACCATAGGAGGATAAATCATACTTTTGCTTATATTTTTAATATCCTTTGCTACAAACCTTATTCCGCCAATAGCCACAATTATAGCTATGTATCTAAAGCAGGATTCAGGGTCTAAAATAATGTACCCAAAAACCGTTCCCAAAATTGAGGACATTAAATATCTGTATGGTACTGCCGCAGCAAATGCAGGACCAAATGGAGATAGCTGTCCGAAAACAGCGCCATTGGAAATTGCCGTACCGCATAGAAAATAAATAATCTGATACAATAGAGTTTTTCCGGCAGAGCTTTCCCTCATTTCCTGCCACCTGGAACTTATCAGTCTTTTTACCGCCGTCATATTTTTTACACTTCCTGTCATAAAAATAAGGTGCCTTGCATATTTTTTCTTTGTGTATTTATTATAATCATCACTGCCCCATAGATTTGTCATAATGTGAATGTATGATTTTTGATTGTTTTCATTTACTTTGTAGAATAAAAAAAGAAAGCTCCCAAAGTCGGGAGCTTTCCTCATTATATAAGTTTTATCGGTAGAAATTATTATTTTGCTGAATGAAGGACAATCGTGCTGTAAGCTGGCATTGTGAGCTTATTGTTATCAATAGACACTTTTCCTTCCTTTGCTGACAACATACCTGAAATCATATAATCCTTCATCAATTTCTCCGTAATTTTAAAGCTCTGCTTTTTATCACCCATATTGTGAAGAATAAGATACTTGTCATTCTTATATGTCAGATAATATCCTCCTACACCGTCGGGGGCAACAAAGTCTGCCGGGAGCTCAGAAATTTCACCTCTTGCAATACCCGGACAGGTGTTGCGAATTTTAAGGCAGTCCTTGTAGAAGTTAAGAAGACTGTCCTTGTTCTCCTGCTGTTGTTTAACTCCGCCACCGTCTGTGTTGTCAATGACATAGTCAAGTCCGCAGTGTTTAACTTTCTTAGGAAGATTATGGCTGTCCCAAATCATAGCCGTTCTCTTTGCCGGGTCGTTGCTTTCATCATATGTTTCCATACCAAGTTCCTCACCATAGTATGTGAATGTATTGCCCGGTGCCATAAGATATGCAGCAGCAGCCATTTTCTTCTGATAAAGCTCAGGAAGAACATCAGCGCCCCTCATCATATCGTGGTTTGTAAGGAAGTAGCCGTTAATAACATCTTTGTTAATCTTTTTTGTCTGATTTTCATAGCTTATAAGGGAAGTTGCAAGGTCGTTTACTGCACCGGAAATTGTATCAACTATAAACTTGCCTGACTTGTCACCAAATGGGAATGAAAACAGACTGTCAATACCGCAGCTATACATTGTAGTGATTTCAGTCATATCACCGGTCCAGTCCTCGCCTACCATATAAATATCGTCCTTATATCCCTTACAGGTGTCGTAAAATTCCTTTAACGCTTCTGCACTTCTCTTAGGGTCGTTGTAGTAAAGATACCTTACAGCGTCAAGTCTAAATCCTGCAACGCCTCTGTCAATCCAGAATTTTGCGTATTCAGCCATTAACTTTCTTGTTCCCTCATAGTCGTAGTTCCATTCCGGCATTTGGTCGCTGAAATTACTTTCATAAACAATACTGCTGTCAGCGGGGTCAGGGTTGTATCCGGAAACATCAATATCCTTTGCCTTAGCAATAGAAAAATATTTTACAGTATGATTAAAATCACCCTTTTCAGCCTCTCTGAGAGCCTTTTGGAAAAGAGGATGGTTAAATGAACAATGGTTAGGTACAAAATCAATAATTACATCAATGCCCCGCTTGTCACATTCTTTAATAAGCTGGTCAAAGTCGTCCAGTGTTCCAAATGCAGGGTCAATATTTTTGTAGTCCTCTACATCATACTTGTGATATGACGGGGAAGGCATACAAGGAGAAAGCCATATTCCCGTGTATCCAAGGTCATCATCGGTGCTGTCATCACCGTCGTTCAGGTAATCCAGCTTGCTGATAATACCCTGTAAATCACCAACACCGTCGTCATTTGAGTCGCAGAAAGAACCTACCCAAATCTGATAGTAATTGTTGTACTTATCATCGGGCAAATCAATCTTTGCATTTTCCATAAGGTCTTCTGTAGTTTTTGTGCAACCTGTAAACAGCATTGCTGTACCAAGGGTTGCAAATACAAGAACAAGTGCTAATAGTTTTTTCATCATTGTGCTCCTTTAAATAGATATAAGATAATTTTATCATTTTATGGAGATTTCTTCAATAGATAATTGCCAAATTTTAATATTTCTACATTTTTCATAAATAGAGAACAATATATTTTTATCCTTAGTGAAAACAACATTTTTTATACCGTTTATTTGTTTATTTTTACATTAAAATTTTATACCATACAAATATTCACCAATATTTTTGTGTATTTTTTTAGAAAAAAACTCCACAGACCTAAGTCTGTGGAGTTTAGAATTTGAGATATTATCCCTTAACACCGCCGGCTGTAACACCTTCAACATAGTAATTCTGCATCTTGAGGAACAGAATAGATATAGGTATAGCAACCAATGTAGAACCTGCCAGGAATCGCTGGAAGTATTTAGATACATAGTTCTGTGATGTCATCAACTGCAAACCAATAGAAACAGTATAGTTATTACGAGAGTCACCCATAATAATCTTAACAAGGATAAAGTCAGTCCATGGACCAATAAATGATGTTAGAATTGTATAAACCAGAATTGGCTTTGACATTGGAAGAATAATCTTCCAGAATATCTGATTTTTTGTGGCGCCGTCAATGGTAGCAGCCTCGTCCAAGGCTCTGGGAATTGTATCAAAGAAACCTTTACTAATCTGGAATCCCAGACCTGCACCTGCGGAATAACAGATAACAAGAGCAGGAAGAGTCTGTGTAAGATCCAATGCCTTTAAAAGATAGTAAATAGCAATCATTGTCATAAATCCGGGGAACATACCGAGAATCATACCAACATTAATAAGGGGTTTTCTTGCCTTAAATCTAAGACGGCTGAATGTATATGAAACCATAAGTACAGAAAGTGTTGAGATTATGCATGCAAAAATCGCAACAATTAATGTATTAAGGAACCATCTTGGGAAATTAAGGAGAGAAGTGTCAGTAAAAAGTTCAATATAATGCTGGAAAGTAAAGGTCTTTGGCATTAAATAGTGAACTGCGGAACCGCCCTCACCTCTAAATGAATGAAGCACCATCCAAATAAGCGGAGTAATCCAGATTATACCCAAAACCGCAAGGATAAAATATATTAAGGCATTTGATAACCGTCTTCTTAATTTGTAACTTTTTATCATGAAAATGCCTCCTCGTCCTTTGCAGATTTTGTAAGGTTAAATGTAATAAGTGACAGTGATGCACATACGATAAATACCAGAATACCAATTGCAGCAGCATAGTTGTAATCCTGGTTGCTCATCGTCAACTTGAACAGCCATGTAACCAGCAGGTCTGTATAACCTGCGCCCGTATAAAGGTTTTCGTTGGTTGGAGAACCATTCGTCAACAGGTAAATAACATTGAAGTTATTAATATTGCTGATAAATGTTGTAATCAGGTACGGAGTAGTAACGAAAATCATATACGGGAGAGTAATCTTTGTAAAACTCTTCCACGGGCCTGCTCCGTCTATCGTAGCTGACTCATACAGGTCGGCAGGAATATTCATAAGGATACCGGATGTAATAAGGATAGTGTACGGAATACCTACCCACAGGTTGATAACAATAACTGTCACTCGGGCAACCCATGCCTCGCCATTTATAAAGTCAATTTGCTCAAAACCAAGATTCTGTAAGAGAACGTTAATAGCACCTGTATCAAGCTGAAGCATTTGGTTCATAACAAGAAGAGTAACGAACTGGGGTACTGCAACTGTGATAACAAAGAGTGTCCTCCAAAGAGCCTTGAGCTTAATGCCTTTTTTATTAATCATAAGGGCAACAACCATACCCATAATATAGTTAAGGAATGTTGCACAAATAGCCCAAATGATTGTCCATTCTGTAAGAACCAGGAATGTATGGCCCATACTTGCCCCACCCTTGGTACTGAATACCTCGGAAAATGTATGTAAACCGTTCCAGGTAAACAACGAGTTTGGAGGAAGATTAGGTGGACGGAATGTTGTAAATGCAATAAGAATCATGAACACAAGTGGAAGAATTGAGAATGTACCAATGAGAAGTACAGGAATAGAAAGCATAGTTACATGGAATTTCTCGTCTGTAAACTGCTTCATTTCTTCCACAAATGTAGGAATGTGTTCTCCATTTTCTTTAAGGGTCTGAACCTTATATGCTGATTTTGTATTTGTAACATAGACCACGAGGAAAATAACAGTCAATATGATTGTCATAACACCGTAAAGTAGGATAAGCATTGAGTTATCACCCTCAACCTTAACCGGTCTGCCGTTAATGTACTCATATCCACCGTTGGATGTACCAAGTGTTCCAAACTTTGAAATGTATTCAAATCCAAAGAAAGCCAGAAACGCTCCGTATCCCACTTCAAGCAGGAAGAAAATAAGACCTTTTATGTACTGTCCCTTAGCAGCATTTCCCGCACCCATAATCAGGTATGAAAGCTTTGTTGTTGCATCACCCTTTGCAAATCTCCTGCCGTAGCTTGCAAAGCTGTGGACAATTCCCAAGGCCAGTTTCTTAAAGAAGTTTCCAAGCATAATGAAAAACTTCTTTAATGCCCCCGGTAAGTTCTTAAAAAAAGTCTTAATCTTAAAGCCGGCTCTCTGAAAAGGATTGAGCTGAACATAATCAATATATTTCATTGATTTTCTCCTTTTACCGCCGAGTTATTGAATGATACTGCAGGTGGAAATCCACCTGCAGTCTACTTTAGTCCTGAAGTTTTTGGCCTTTTAAAATTAGCCGTTTATATTAGCAAGTGTCTTTTTGAGAAGATCCTTAAGGGAAGCCTCGTCTGTCTTTGCTCCGTCTTTCTTGAGCTGTGTGCCAAGGTTTGCAAATGGATCCCAGAAAGACTGAACGATGTCAGCCTGAACAACGAATGTCTTAGCTTCCTGTAACATAGCAGTTGTGCCTGCACTCGATTCTGCCTTAACAGACTTATGTGTCGGAGTCCAGCCAAGTTCGTCAAATCTATCCTGCTGACAGTCCTTATCTGCAAGGAAGTTTGCAAGTTCCATAGCAGCGTTCGGATACTTTGTCTGACCATTAACACCAAAATACTTATAGCCAATCATACCGATTGTTTCTGTGGCTTTACCATTAATGTCGATTGTTGGAAGCTTAATTACGCCGTAGTCTTTGCCAAGAGCTTCTGAATCAACAGCAGCATTCCATGTACCGTCAATACCTGCTGCACAAGTTCCGTCCTTAAAGCCGGCAGAAACCTTATCAACTGATGCGAATGAGAATGTCTTCTTATACTTTGCAAATAGGTCGCCGAAAGCTTTCATAGAAGCGATAACGTCATCTTCTTTATAATCGTTAAACTTCTGTTCGTCCTGAGCTTCGCCTGCAAGGCCCTCTAACTTAAGACCGCCTGTGAAAGCAAACATACATGAATAGTAACCGTTGCCTGCGTCCATTACAAACTTCTTACCGGCCTTTTCACATGCTGCAAGAACACCTTCCCATGACTTAGCGTCTTTGTCAGAAACAACAGACTTGTTGTATACTAAATAGTAACCATTGTCTGTTTCAGGGAATGCATAAATAACTTCTTTACCATCATAGTCGCCCTTAACTGTTTCTACAGCAGCTTCTGTGTGGTTAGTTTTAATGTCTTCTTCATAGTCTGAGTATACCGGCATAAGAGCCTTGGCAAGTGTGAGCCTTGAAAGCTGGTCAGATGCAAAAGCAAATACGTCAGCTGCAGCTGTCGGGTCATTAAGCAGATTTGTAGCAGCGTCATTTTCTTCCTGTGCTACAACTTCAATCTTAATGTTCTTGTCAGAATACTTGTCTTGGAATTCCTTAACCTGCCTCTTGAGAAGATCTACAGTAGCAGATGGGCCCCATAATTTAAGGCTTGCGTTAGATTCAACTTCAACAGCAGCTGAGTCGCCGTTGGAGTCTCCGCCGTTGTCAGATGTGCTGTCGCCACAACCAACAAATACTACTGCCATAAGGGCAATAGCGAGAACTAATGATAAAATTCTCTTGATTTTCATTGTAATTTCCTTCCTTCATAGAAAATAATTTTTGTGTCGGCTATAAAATATCCCCTCAGGACCGGATACCTACTCGCCTTATCACTGAATAAATTGTACCACAAAAAGCATAATAATTTCAACTCCCTTTGTACTTTTTATCTAAAACGATAAAACCAAAGTTTGTTTTTGTGCAAAATATCAATAAAATTTTGCTCAATTATAAGTTTTGCATAAATTAACTAATTTTTACTTGTGTATTTTGCTCAATATCATTTTGTGCATAATGTCAAATCGCCTTAATAAATTTTGCAATTTTCGTATATAGAAATTTCCTGAATCACCCTTTTCCCCTTGATTTAACACGCATTCTGGGTTTTATAGTGTAAAATAACCAAAACACCGTTTATAACCCACCATATGTTGTTTGACAAACAATTAAAAAAGGAGTAAATTTAGCATATACATTAATAAGAAAATTTATGCTGGTATTTTTATCCACAGAAAGGACTGCTATGCTTTTAACAAAATTATTACAGAATCTTTCCTATAAGACCATAAAAGGAAACACAGATATTGAAATTTCCGATGTTATTTATGACAGCAGAAAGGCTGAAAAAAATACGGTTTTTGTGGCACTAAAGGGTTACAACACAGATGGTCATAAATTTATATCACAGGCCGTAGAAAAGGGAGCCTCTGCTGTTGTAATATCCGATGATGTAGAAATTGACAGTGATGTTGCTGTTATTAAAGTTGATGACACAAGAAAAGCCCTTGCATATATGAGTGCTATACACTTTGGTGAACCGTCTAAAGAGCTTACAACAATCGCCATTACCGGTACTAAAGGCAAGACAACTACTGTTGCCATGCTAAAGAGTATACTTGACGCTGAGGGTATTTCTGCCGGAACAATAGGTACTCTGGGTATTATTATTAAAGATAAAATTTATAAGACAAACAACACCACACCGGAATCCTATGAAATTCAGCAGGCTATGCGGAAAATGATAGACTGCGGTTGTAAAGCCATGATTATTGAGGCATCTTCCCTGGGTCTTAAATGGCATAGAACCGACGCAATTTATTTTGATTACGGTGTTTTCACAAACTTCAGCCATGACCATATCGGGGAAAGCGAACATAAAGACCTTCACGAATACCTTGATTGTAAGTCTCTTCTCTTTAAACAGTGCAAATACGGCATCTTTAATATTGATGATGCTGTGTTTGAGGAACTTACCAAAAATGCTGCCTGCACTAAAACCACATTTGGATTTGGCGAAAAGGCTGACATTACAGCTTTTGGCGACAAGCTGATTTCCAAGCCCGGATATATCGGTGTGCATTTCACCACAAAAGGTATAAAATCAATGGAAGTTGATGTTGATATTCCCGGCAGATTCTCCGTTTACAATGCTCTGGCGGCAATGACAACAGCCCTGGAAATGGGAATTTCAGATAAGGCAATCCTTAAAGGGCTGGATACAGTAAAGGTCAAGGGCAGAGTTGAGGCGGTACCGGTTCCGGGCAACTATACATTGTTAATTGACTATGCCCACAATGCCCTTTCAATGGAAAATATTCTTGAAACACTGAGGGAATATAATCCCAATAGACTTGTGGTTCTCTTTGGCGCAGGCGGAAATCGTCCAAAAGTCAGAAGATATGAAATGGGCGAAACTGCAGGCAGACTGGCTGACCTCTCCGTACTGACAGAGGATAACAGCAGAGATGAAGATGTTATGGATATTATTAATGATATTATTGAGGGCGGCATTAAAGGCACCGGCGGTAAATATGTGGTTGTGCCAAAAAGGCAGGACGCTATCCGTTACTGTATGGAAAATGCAGAAGACGGGGATATAATTGTGCTTGCAGGCAAGGGCCATGAAGATTATCTGGAAATAAAGGGAGTTAAGTATCATCTTGACGAAAGAGAAGTTATTGCCGATATAATTGAAGATATGAAGAATAATATCTAATTGACACAATAAATAACGGAATTATAAATAACTGGATTTATAAAGAATACAATCCAGCATATCAAAAAAATTAAATCCCCGAATTAATATTCGGGGATTTATACTGCAATAAAACTCTTGACATATTTACAATAAAATGATAGAATAACATCTGTTGAGTAACAGCAAAAAAAGAATATAGGGGTATAGCTCAGTTGGTAGAGCAGCGGTCTCCAAAACCGCGTGCCGAGGGTTCGAGTCCTTCTGCCCCTGCCACATACAAGTCCTTGAAAATGGCTTAAACAAGCCGTTTTTGAGGATTTTTTCTTTTGTCAGGAACATAGGGAATTTTCCAAAAAATAGCCTTTTCTAAAAATTTTC
>CANROX010000015.1 GCA_947632335.1 uncultured Clostridia bacterium | reverse complement strand
GGATTAGATATAGGTTCAACAACAATAAAATGTGTTGTTCTGGACGATGACAACAAATTACTTTACAGTACATATGAGAGACATTACAGCCAGATTACAACAAAAATCGGCGAAATTCTTGACAGGGTAAGAGGAGAAATTGAGGGCGTTGAAAACGCAGTAGTTGCCCTTTCCGGCTCTGCAGGTATGGGTGTTGCGGAAAAATGCAACATTTCATTTGTGCAGGAGGTTTATGCAACAAGAGTTGCAACTAATACATTTATACCCGGTACAGATGTGGTTATTGAGCTTGGCGGCGAGGACGCAAAAATTCTCTTTCTTTCCGGCGGTATGGAGGTTCGTATGAACGGTACCTGCGCCGGCGGTACAGGTGCGTTTATTGACCAGATGGCTACCCTTCTCAATGTTCCCCTTGAAGAAATGAACCACCTTGCAAAGGGTTTTGAAAAGACATATACTATTGCCTCCCGATGCGGTGTTTTTGCAAAAACGGATATCCAGCCTCTTCTTAATCAGGGCGCAAGAAAGGCGGATATTGCCCAGAGTATTTTCCGTGCAGTTGTAAACCAGACTGTAGCCGGTCTTGCCCAGGGAAGAGAAATTGAGGGTAATGTGGTGTACCTGGGAGGTCCTCTCACCTTTATGTCGGAGCTTAGAAAGTGCTTTGATGAAGAACTTAACACAAAAGGCACCTGCCCGGAAAATTCGCTGTACTATGTGGCGTGCGGTGCGGCTCTCTGCGCTACGGAAACCATTGATTTTGACAGAGTTATTAAAGAGGTAAGCACCTATAAGGGTTCGGGAAACTTTGCATTTAATCCGCCTCTTTTCAGCAGTGAACAGGAATATGAAGAATTTAAGGAAAGGCACGCAAAGGCAAGAGTTAAGGAACTTCCCCTTTCTGAATATGACGGAAACTGCTACATTGGTATGGACGCAGGTTCAACAACTGTCAAGGCTGTTGTTATGGGCGAAAACGGAGAGCTTCTTCACTCAAAGTACCTTTCAAACAGCGGTAATCCTGTGCCCATTATTAAAGAATTTTTGCAGGAGCTTTACACATTAAAGCCGGATATTAAAATTAAATCCTCTGCTGTAACAGGCTATGGTGAGGATATTATAAAAAATGCCTTTTGTGTAGATTACGGCATTGTGGAAACTGTTGCCCACTTTACGGCGGCAAAGAGCTTTATGCCCGATGTAGAATTTGTTATAGATATTGGGGGACAGGATATTAAATGCTTTAAGGTTCACAACGGTGCCATTGACAACATATTCCTTAACGAGGCCTGCTCCTCCGGCTGCGGTTCTTTTTTACAGACCTTTGCAAATGCACTGGGATATTCTATTCAGGACTTTGCCAGCTTAGGTATATTTGGAAAACACCCTGTTGACTTGGGTTCAAGGTGTACGGTATTTATGAATTCTTCTGTTAAGCAGGCTCAAAAGGACGGCGCAACTATTGAGGACATTTCCAGCGGACTATCCCTATCTGTTGTTAAAAACGCCCTTTACAAGGTTATTAGAGCCTCCGGCCCTGACGAACTTGGCAAAAAGGTTGTTGTGCAGGGTGGAACATTCCTTAATGACGCTGTGCTAAGGGCTTTTGAACAGGAAATGGGAGTAAATGTTGTACGCCCCACAATTTCAGGACTGATGGGTGCTTACGGCGCGGCAATGTATGCACGGAGCAAGTCGGCAGGCAAGGAAGAAATGAGCAGCCTTATCGGTAAATCGGCTCTGGAAAGCTTTGTTCACGAAATCAGCGTTGTAAACTGCGGAAAGTGCAGTAACAACTGTCGTCTTACTGTCAATACCTTTGCCGACGGAAGAAAGTTTATTGCCGGAAACAGATGCGAAAGACCTATTACGAAAAAGGCTCCAAACGAAAGTATGAACATATATACATATAAGCTGAAAGCTCTCCAAAGGTATAAACCTGTTGAGGGCAGCCGTGGAAAAATTGGTATTCCAATGGGACTTAATATGTATGAGCTTTTCCCGTTCTGGCACAGATTTTTTACAGAGCTTAAATTTGAAGTTGTGAGAAGTCCTTTCTCCTCCCGCAAACTTTACCAAAAGGGACAACAGACCATTCCAAGCGACACAGTATGTTTTCCCGCAAAGCTAATGCACGGACACATTAAGGCTCTGCTGGATATGGGAGTTGACAAAATTTTTTATCCCTGTATGTCCTATAACCTTGACGAACAGCTGGGTGATAACCACTACAACTGTCCTGTTGTTGCCTACTATCCGGAGGTTATTTACAACAATATGAAAGAGGTAAGAAACATTACCTTTATAAAGGACTACTTTGGTATTCACAGGAAGAAGGACTTTGCCAAAAAAGCCTATGAGGCCCTTTCTGTATACTTCCCGGATTTAACCCCTAAGGAGGTTAAAAATGCGGCAAAGTGTGCATATGAGGAATATGACAGATATTTTAAGGATATTCGTCAAAAAGGTGACGAAATAATTAAACAGGCAGAAAAAGAGGGGAAAACAATTATTGTGCTTTCCGGCCGTCCGTACCACATTGACCCGGAAATTAACCATGGTATTGACAAGATGATTGGCTCTTTTAATGTTGCCATTGTTTCCGAGGACTGTGTTTCTGACAGGGTGGAAAAGTTTAAAGTTGGAGTTCTCAACCAGTGGACATACCACAGCAGACTTTATGCCGCTGCACAGTATGTCAGCACAAGAAGTGATATGGAGCTGGTACAGCTTGTTTCCTTTGGCTGTGGTGTTGACGCCATTACCACTGACGAGGTAAGAGATATTCTTGAAAAGAACGGAAAAATATACACCCAGATAAAGATTGATGAAATTACAAATCTCGGTGCTGTTAAAATTCGTATTCGTTCTCTGCTTGCGGCGATTGGTAAATAATTTTTAGACATTTTGGAATTGGGAGGTTTTGCTTATGGCAAAGCTGGTTTATGATAAAGACGGCCGTCTGATGTATACAAAGGAAATGAACGACGAGGGCTACAAAATCCTTGTACCCATGATGATGCCTGTTCATTTTGGTATACTTATGGACGCATTTCGCCACGAGGGTTACAATGTGGAACTCCTGGATACAGACGGTCCGGAAATTGCACAGACAGGTCTTAAATATGTTCACAACGATACCTGCTACCCTGCGCTCCTTGTTATCGGTCAGCTTATAAATGCTTTGGAAAGCGGAAAATATGACCTTAACAAAACTGCTCTTATGATTACGCAGACCGGCGGTGGATGCAGGGCATCTAATTATATTCACCTGCTTAGAAAGGGGCTTAAAAAAGCAGGACTTCAGCAAATACCTGTTATTTCCCTTAACCTTTCCGGTTTGGAAAAGAACCCGGGATTTAAAATTTCCCTGCCCTTAATCAGGCGTGTTATTGCAGGTCTTGTCTATGGAGATGTGCTTATGACGGTTCGCAACCAGACAAAGCCTTATGAGGTTAATAAAGGGGAAACAGATGCCCTTGTTTTAAAGTGGCAGAATAAGCTGGCACAGGATTTTAACAAGGGTAAAAGTTATCGCTTTAAGGATATGGAGGAAATACTTGACCGAATTTGTGCTGACTTTTCAAAAATTCAAAAGACAGGGGAAAAGAAAATTAAGGTTGGCGTAGTTGGAGAAATTTATGTTAAGTATGCCCGCCTTGGCAACAACGACCTGGAGCAGTTTCTGTATGAACAGGGTTGTGAGGTTTGTCTGCCCGGTGTTATGGGTTTTGCCGCCTTTAAAATTGACAACAGAATTGAGGATATTAAGCTGTACGGCGGCAGCAAAGCTAAGAAAAAGGTTTGTGAAATCCTACTTAACTATGTTTCAAGAACTGAAGATTATATGATAGAGGCAACTAAAAAATATGGGTTTATGCCTCCCTCAAAGTATGCCCACACCAAAAGTCTTATTGACGGTGTAATCGGTTTTGGTTCAAAAATGGGAGAGGGCTGGCTTCTTACGGCAGAAATGCTGGAACTGGCGGAAACAGGCTTTGAAAACATTGTCTGTACCCAACCCTTTGGCTGTTTACCTAACCACATTAACGGCAAGGGTATGATTAGAAAAATTAAGGAAATTAATCCTAAGGCAAATATTGTTGCCATAGACTATGACCCGGGAGCCCCAAGGGTAAACCAGGAAAACAGAATTAAGCTGATGCTTGCCGTTGCAAGGGAAGAGCTTGATAAACATATTAGAGTTAAAACAAAATCCCAAAGGGAAAAGACAAGGGTATAATTTTGGGGACAGTATTTACTGTCCCCTTTTACTTTAAAATGTATTTGCTAAAAGCAATATAATGTGTTATTATAAAAATAAGATTACGGATAAAAATTTTTTGATATGAGGTTTTGTTATGTCAGAAAAAAGAAAGCCTCCATTCCTCAATTTTATTAACTTTGTTTTAACTAAAATTGACGGCGTTTTGGAAGTGCTGGGAATATGGAAGGATATAGTATTCATATACCTTATTCCGGCAGTTGCTATGTACTTTCCCGTCCAATATTTTATTATCGGAAATCTTGTGAAAAATGACCCGTATTTTTCTCAGGCCCTTATATACCTTATTGATATAGGTGCAATAGCCCTGCTGTGCGGCCTTATATTTATACAGAAAACTGTGGCCTCTTTTGTGGAGGTGGCGGTTTGTACCCTGTTCCTCTTAGACGGATGGCTTAAACTTATAAGCCTTTCAGGGGAAGTGTATATTGGCTATATGTATGTAGGCATTGGGATTTCCCTTTTCCTTATTTTCATTAAGATTATCTCCGGAATTTATCTACTGATGAAAAGCTACCGAAGAAAGTATATGAAAAAACACCGCAGACACTCGGGAAAAAGGTTTGCAGAAATGGTGAAAGAGGAAAGGTGGATTTTAGAGTCGGAAAAACCTGACGGCGACAGTGAAGAAAAAGATTTGTCCCAGAATAAGGATAAAAAATCCTCTGACAACGAGGAAAGTAAAAAATCCACTAAACTGGACCAGACAGGTTTTATTGTGGAAGTTATTAAGAAAAAGCATTAAAAAGGAGTGTTCCGATGAACACTCCTTTTGTACTATATTTCTTTCTTTTCCCGAAAGGCAAAAAATCTCTGCCCAATGTAGTTAAACATTACAAACAGGCACATACCTGCCAGCATAGCAATATTTGTCCTTATGCTTTCGCTTTGGGAGGACAGTATCCACTCCACAAGGGGCTGTGCAATAAGGTAGGCAAGGAAGTAACAAACAGCAATATTAACGGCAAATTTAAGAATTGGCTTAATACCCTTTTCACTGTTTTGAAAAGTAAAGTGTTTGTTGAGAAAATAGCTTACTATACTTCCGATTATGTATCCTGTTGAGGAGGAAATCCAGTAGCCGTCCAGAACGCCCCACTGTATTCCCTTTATGGGAGTGAAATTGTAGAGCAGAAACATAATTCCGTTGCCCACTACTGTATTTAATATGCCTACAAGAATAAATTTCCAAAACTTTATGTCAAAGAACTTTTTAATAAAATCAGTCATTTTTTTCGTCCTCTTCTATATTTGTATGGTGAATGATATAGATAGGTCTGTCCTTGGTTTCCATAAAAATTCTTCCCAGATATTCCCCTACAATACCAATGGAAAATTCCATAATACCTCCCATAAACAGGGTAACCATAAGGGTGGTTGCATAGCCCGGTACATCTATACCGAAAATAAGGGTTTGTATTAGGGTTATGAGAATGTATATAAGGGCAATAACGAAAATCACAATACCCATTCCGCTAATAAATCTAAGGGGTGCAACGGAAAAGCTGGTAATGCCGTCAAGGGCATATTTAAACAGTTTCCAAAAGTTCCAGGTTGTCTGGCCCATTTCCCTGTCCACCGACTGGTAGGGTATCCACTTTGTATTAAAACCTACCCAACTGAAAAGTCCCTTGCTGAAACGCTGTACTTCCGAAAGCTCAAGAATTGAGTCAACCATTTGTCTTGTCATAATTCTGTAGTCAACAGCGCCATAGGGCATTTTTGTTTCGGAAAGGGCGTTTTGCATACGGAAAAACATTTTTGAAAAGAACTCCCTAAACCTGCTTTCTCCCTCTCTTGCCGTGCGTCTAAGGGCGCAGCAATCGTAACCGTTAAGAGTAACTTCCCTAATCATTTCCGGAAACAGCTGGGGCGGGTGCTGCAAATCGGCGTCCATAACAATTACATAGTCCCCTGTTGTATGCTGAAATCCCGCATACATTGCTGCCTCCTTGCCAAAATTTCTTGAAAAGGAAATGTACTTTACATTGTCATATTCTTCGGCAAGCTGTTTCATAACAAGATAGGTTTTATCCTTACTGCCATCATTAACTAAAATGTATCTAAACCTGTGTCCCTCTATGCCCTCTATAACAGAGTTAGTTACCTCAACAAAATGTCTGAGTCCCTCTTCTTCGTTGTAGCAGGGCACCACAATATCAATTAAGCTCATAACCAAGGCCTCCTATTTAAGTATTATAACAAAATATAAAAGGCTTGTCTATCTTTGACATAATTTAAATTTTACTGTTTACAAAAAATTTACTAAAATAGGTTTACGAAATGACAATAAAATGTTAGAATAATATAGTATAGGTAAAAGAACTTCATATTATGGAGGACAAGTTATGTCAACAAAAACGAAAAAACTGATTGACAAGGCCGCCTTGTGCAATCAGACAAAGAAAGGCTTGGGAAGATTTTTCTCAAATAACGCATATGTACTTCTTGCGTTTATTATACCTTTCCTTATAATGCTTATAAATTTTGCTATTAAAAAATTTGCTCCCTTTGGGGACCAGCAGATACTGGTTGTGGACTTGTGGCACCAGTACTATCCTTTCCTTGTGGATTTTCAGGATAAGCTGATTTCCGGTCAGAGTTTGCTTTACTCCTGGAGCAACGGTATGGGAGGAAACTACCTTGCCCTTATGTCCTATTATGTGGCAAGCCCAATAAACTTCTTAACGGTATTTGTACCGGCAGACTTTTTAAGAGAATTTCTTATGCTGTCTGTTTGTGTAGAGGTTGGATGTGCCTCCGGATTTATGTCAATATTCCTAAAGAAAGCCTTTAAGAAAAACGGTCTTTCCCTTGTAATATTCTCTGTGGGATACGGCTGCTGTGCTTTCTTTATGGGTTACTACTGGAATGTAATTTGGCTCAACACTGTGGCAATGCTTCCCCTTGTAGCACTGGGTATGGTTATGCTGTGGAGAGAAAAGAAGTTTATGCTCTATACCATAGCCCTTGCCCTTTCGGTTATTGCAAATTACTATGTTGGTCTTTTTGCCTGCATATTTGTACTTCTGTGCTTTATAGGCTACAGCATTATGTACTGGAACGGCATAAAGGACTTTTTCGGAAGACTGCTTAGAACAGGTCTTTTCTCCGGAATTGCCCTTATGATTACAGCCTTTCTGTCACTGCCTGCATTTAATGCTTTACAGCTTACATACAGCACCAACAACTCTTGGCCGGATTACTGGAGATGTTACTACCAGTGGTCTGAAATTATGTCTCAGACCCTGGATTTTGTTCCACCCTCTACTAAGGAAAATCTTCCCAACCTTGCCTGCGGTATGGCGGCGGTATTTTTCGGAATTATTTTCCTTACCACCAGAAAAATCAACTGGAGGGCAAAATCCTTTGCAATAGGACTTTTGGTGTTCCTTGTGTGCAGTTTCAATGTAAATGTGCTGGACTTTATATGGCACGGAATGCACAATACAAATATGATTCCCCACAGATTTGCCTATCTTTTCAGCTTTGTTTTGCTGACTATTGCATACAGGGCATATACCCTTATTGATAAGGCCGGCTTATGGGATATTCTAATAGGATTTTTCGGCAGCTCCCTGCTTGTAATTATATGCACAACGGTACAGACAGGCGCTCCCCTTTGGGGTTCATGGGTGATTATTGCCATAATGACGGCGGCAACAGTCCTGTATATCTTTAAGATTTATCCAAAGGTTGTTCTTGACCTCATTATCTTTACTACTGTTATGATGGAAATGTTTACGGCAAGCTACATAGGAATTAAGACGGTAGGTTCAACAGGTACCGGGGATTATCCAAAGGGAGAGGCTGTTACGGCGGACTTAATTAATGTGATGAATAATTTTGAAACCAACACCACGGATATGTGGCGTTCGGAAGTGACAGCCACCCAGACTCTCAATGACGCAAGCCTTAACGACTACAACGGTGTTTCACAGTTCTCCTCAATGAGTAATGTTTCAGTTACAAAGTTTCTTGAGGAATTTGGCTGTCAGGGCTGGCAGAGCGGTAACAGATATACCTACAGGGAAAGTACCCCGGTTACAAATCTGTTTCTTAACTTAAAATATCTTATTTCCCGTGACGGTACATATTCCGCAACAAAGTATGTATCCCCTGCATACCAAAACGGGGTGGAGGTACTCTTAAGGAATAATTACTATTTGCCAATGGGCTTTGTTACGGAAAAGGGTCTTACAAACTACACCCTTGAAACAAGGGACCCTGACGACTTTAGTCATCTCAATACATTTGACAAACAGAATGAACTGTTTTCAAAGGCCACCGGTATAAAGGACGATGTGTTTACAGTTGTAGAGCCTGAGGGCGCCTCCAGCACATCGGATATTAATCCGGTAAGAATTAATAAGATGTTCTCCGGTTCGGCCCACGGATACGACTACACTGTGGACCTTACCCAGCAGTCAAATGTAACAACAGTTGACTTTGTATACGATATTAAGGAAACAGGCACATACTTTGTTTACGGCGTTTACTACAATGCCACAATGGAAACAAAGGCCATTACACTAAAGAAAGACGGAACAAGCATTAAGAACGACGGAGATGTCAGCAGACCTTATATTATGAATGCGGGCAACTTTGAAAAGGGTCAGAAACTCTCTGTGACCCTTGAAAATCTGCCCTCGGGAACATCAACAAACTTCCTGTGTTTTGTGGCGAAGATGAATGACGATGTGTTCCAAAAGGGATATGAAAAACTTTCAGAGAACACATTAAATGCCACAAATGTGACAGATACAGAGCTTGACGGTGTTATTGACTGCAAGAGGGATGGTCTTTTCTACACATCTATTGTTTATGAGGACGGCTGGAAAGTTAAAGTTGACGGAGAAGAGGTAGAGAAGAAGAAAGTCGGAGGGGCAATGCTTGCCTTTGACATTACTGCAGGGCATCATGAAATTCAGATGTCTTACACCCCTAAGGGATACATTATAGGCAGTATTGCGAGTATTCTGGGTATTGCCATACTTATAGCCTGTGCTTTCCTTTACAGAAAATATTTAAGCAAAACCATTTTGTTCAAATACAACACCCATCCTGATGCAGACCCCGAAAATGCCTACAGGGACGACTTAGATGATGGTTATACGGATATAAACGAATTTACCGAAAAGGATAAGGAGTCCGCAGAGGAAAGGCCCTCTTTTATAAAGAGAGTTGTTTTAACTGTACTTTTCTCCCTTGTTTATTTTGTTTTTTGGCTTAGTCAAATAATAAAAAAGACAAAAATCCTTTTGCAGGAGAAAGGTTCCTGTGTAGGCGAAATTGTTTTATCCCTTATTGTACCTTTCTATTTTGTATATGTAATTTATAAGTACGCAAAGAAAAAGGAAAGTTATGCATCTACAGAAGATTTGAAAGTTACAAGCGCCTTTAACCATATGGCTGTGGAGCTTGGTGCAAGCTGTGGTATGTTTATTTCATTCATAATATTTATTACAAAGCTGATTACAAATATTGATATGTATACAATCCAGGTTAAGCAGAGCGAGGACGTTGTGGCGGGAGGCGGAGCGCCCATTCCAATTACAGCGGAAATTATGCCAAAGGGTATACTCCTTGGTCTTATGCTGTTCTGCGGTGCGGCAGGTATTATATTGAGATTTGTAAATCTGTATAATTTTGAAAATGACCTGTATCGGCTTTTCAAAAAGAAAAATAAATCCCCTAAGAAAAAGAAATAATTAAAAGAAAAACCCCATTTGTTGACGTATTGTGCAACAAGTGGGGTTTTATAATTTCTAATTATTCCTTGGATTTTCCCTTATATATTCTTCGAGAATATCCCCTGCTATTTGGCAAAGTACAGGGCAGGGCCTTTTTTTGTAATACTGTTCTGTCCGTTTTTCGGGGACAATGCCATCGGGTTTATCAATTCCGAGAAGTTCTCTGCAAATAATTGAGCCGTTAATTTCTTTATATTTGTTCGCAACAATATTAATAGCCTTGTAAAGCTCCTTTTTAGTGTTATTGTCCTTAGGGTTGCTGTAGCCGTACATACAGCTTAGCACATATACCATACCGCTGACGCAGCCGCAGACTTCTCTCATTCTGCCTATTCCTCCGCCAAAGCCGGAAACTGACAGGGCGATAAGCTCCCTGTCCATACCTAACTCATGGGAAAATGCCATGGCAACAGCCTGTGAGCAGTTATAGCCGGATAAAAAAGCCGACTTTGCAATTTCGCCCTTAGTCATCACTTGCCTCCAGTGTTTCTAATTGCTTTTTAAAATCTGTTAGCTTATCCTGTGCCTTTTTAACCTTTTTACGGGCCTCTTCTGTGTCAATGTCCTTATTCTTATCAATTATACCCTGCTGGGTTTTAATAAAGTGTTCAAGCACTTTTTTTCTAAGCTCATCGGTATTTTGAGGAGTGTATTCAGCCTCGGAATTTTCTTCAAGATTTTCCTCAGAATTTTCTTCTTCCGGAAAAAGAATTTCCTTGCCGTTTTTCTCCACCTTAATATTGGGATTATTTGTAAGTTTAACACCCTTTGACGCCTGTTCCATAAGACCGCTATTTACAATGAGATTAAAGCCCAAGGGATTGACTGCAACGGCAAACAGGTCGTCGGTTGAAAACACTCTTAAAATTTCAACAAATGGAAGTTCAATACACGCTTTCTGTCCCTTTGGAAGAGAGGCATAGTCTTTCATAACAGAATTATTGACAAAGTATTCAAATTCTTTATGGTCAGTCATAACGGGAAGTATTTTCTGTCCCTTTACATTTGTATTGAGAAAGGGATACTTAACCTGCATTTGATTTCCCTTTTTATTCTGGACAATGGCAGGCACAAGGTAGGTTGCATTTCTTATGGCCTTAATAATTGGACTGTCCTGATTTACCCCAATGTTCTTGCCCTCTTTCCCGAACTTATGAGCCTCTTGAAGGAAGATAAGGCTTTCTATGTAAAGCTCGGGGTTGGTGGTGGCCTTTGTTTCGTCAGCTTTAAGAATTGTGTCCCTTGGGATAATCATAGGCCTTAGTTTACCGTCGGAGAACTGAACCCCTTTAATGCCAAGCCGAGGCAAATCTTCAATCATAGCGGTAAACTCGTTTGTGTCAATTTCTCTTATTTCTACTTCAAAATTATTCTCTGCCAAAGCATTAATGAGAAAATCCGCCTCGCTGTTATCCACAAGGACAATAATGTCCCTGTTGGTTGTATAGAAATGTCCTGTCGCCTTGCTGATTACAATCCAGAATTTTTCCAGTTTCATTATTTTCTCAAGGGTAAGCATTCTGAAATGAATATCGTATTCAGTAAAATACTGCAAATCAAAATCATTTTCGTTTTCCTTTGCCTTGGGAATACAGTTGTTTTCAAGATAGCTGATAAAACAGATGTTCTCTGTGACGGTGGCGTTTTGCATTGCCTCTCTGCCGTGGTCGTGGTCCTCAAAGAAAGATTTAACCAGTTGGTTCATTCTGTCATTATCAATCATAATATCACCTTTTATTTAGTAATCGCCTTTACTATTTCCTCAAATTTCATTGAGTGGCTCGCCTTAATTAGAATGGCGTCATCTTTTTTCAGAATCTTCGGCAACTCTGCTATAAGATTTTCATTTGTATCAAAGTGATAACCCTCTGTATTTTTAAGAGCCGTCTGCATTTCCTTTGCCAAGCCGCCTACAGTAAGAAGAACATGGACGCCCTTTTCCTCTGCATATGCGCCTGTCTGTCTGTGAAGGGTTTTTTCCTCCCTGCCCAGCTCTTTCATATCCCCTAAGATACAAACCTTTCGGGGATTTTTAAAGTTCATAATAACATCAATAGACGCCTTTACAGATGTAGGATTAGCATTATAGCAGTCGTCAATAACTGTGTAGTTATCTGTAACAATAAGATTGTTCCTGCCGTCAATAGTAGTATAGCTTTCTATACCCTTAACTATTTCGCTGTCTGCCATACCAAGACTTTTTCCTATTGCTACAGCCGCCATGGCATTAGAAACCATATGATTGCCTATAGCAGGTATGGTAGCGTCAATAGCTTTGCTGTCATAGCAGAGCCTGCACTTAATACCCTTTTGAGTGTTATTTTCAATTATTTCCGCATAATAGTCATTTGTTTTTCCAAGACCGTAAAAAACAGGCACAATGCCGTTATAGTCAGTTATCTCTCTAAGTTTGTCGTCGTCGCCGTTAAGAAAAATTTTGCCGTTTTTCTTCATATGGAGGAACATTTCTGTCTTAGCTTTCAGAACACCGTCCCTGTCGCCTAAAAATTCAAGGTGGCAACAGCCTATATTTGTAATAACGCAGTAGTCCGGCTTTACTATATTTGAAAGTCTTGTCATTTCTTCAAAGTCGGAAATTCCCATTTCAATAATGGCAACCTCCCTGTCCTCCTCCAGGGCGAAAAGGGTAAGGGGTACTCCCAGTTCATTATTAAAGTTACCCTGGGTTTTATGCACTTTAAATTTTGCACCCAGTACAGAGGCAAGCATTTCCTTAGTTGAGGTTTTACCCACGCTGCCTGTTACACCTATAAAGGGAATATTAAAAAGACTTCTGTAGTAGAGAGCAATATCCTTAACAGCCTGCAGGGTGCTTTTCACCTTAATCTGCAAAATATCGCTGTCTACCCTTTCTTCAACAAGGGCGCAGACAGCACCCTGTTTATATGTATTTTCCACAAAGCTGTGGCCGTCCGCTCTTTCTCCTTTAATGGCAACAAAAAGTGAATTTTCCACCGCTTTTCTTGAGTCTGTTACAATGGCGTTTATTTTTAAGTTTAATTTACTTTCATCACCTATAAATTCACCGTTACAGCTATTTAATATTTCTCTTAGTGTTAATTCTTTCATAATCAATACTTCTTCAAAGATACTTCAATAATTTTTTCGCAAAGGTGTGGGAAATCAATTCCCATTACCTTTGCCTCCTGGGGCAAAAGACTGGTGGGGGTCATACCCGGCAGTGTGTTGGCCTCAAGGCAATAGGGTGTTCCCTTTTCGTCAAGAAGAAAATCTATTCGTGCATAGCTCTTTAGTTCCAGGGCCTTAAACACCTTTTCTGCCTCACTTTGTAAAAGCAGGGTTGTTTCCTCATTAAGCTCTGCAGGGCACACATCTTTAGTTCTGCCTGCCTGATACTTGTTTACATAGTCATAAAATCCGCTTTCAGGCACAATTTCAATAACAGGAAGTGCCTTGCCCTCAATAAGACCTACAGAAAATTCCCTGCCCTTTACATAATGCTCAACCAAAACTTCATCTTCCCAGAGAAACGCTTGGTCCATAGCTTTATGAAAATCCTCTTTCTTTTCAACAATGGAAACGCCCACTGATGAACCACCGCTGCAGGGCTTTACAACGCAGGGGAAAAAGTCCCATTTGTCAAGGGAACCGTTTTCTCTATGTTCCCGCCTGAAAATTTCCCCACGGGGGGTACTTATTTTCTTCTGCATAAGAACACTTTTGGTAATGCCTTTGTTCATTGCTATTGCAGAGCCGAGATACCCTGCCCCTGTGTACTTAATTCCAAGTACATCAAGGGTAGCTTGTATCTGACCGTTTTCTCCCATACCTCCGTGGAGTGCAAGGAATGTAATGTCCGCCATTCTGCAAATATCCGCAACATTGTCCCCCAAAAGACATTCTGTCTGATTTTTTCTCATAGCCTTAACTGCTTTGAGGTCCGGTACAAGTTCTCCTACCGATACTTCGTGGACAAATGAATAGTTGTTTTCAAATAGGCTTTCAATATTGCAGGGCTTTTCTTCATACCCCATAAATACATCTAAAAGGACTACTCTGTGTCCCCTTTCAAGCAGGGCGTCATACACCTTTTTTCCCGATACAATGGAAACATTCCTTTCACTGCACAAACCGCCTGCCAATACTACTATATCCATAACAATTCTCCAATCATAATCAGAACATAAAGGAGTCCTTACCCCAGTTTGCTACCTCGTCAAATTTTACATATACATTTTTTCCCTCAATGCCAAGTTCACTCTGAACAATTTCGCACAGCTTTGCTGTGAGAGTGCGGTATGCCTCTTTTGTAGATGAACCGAATAGCTTAACTTCAAATATAGCACAGGGGACATTTTCACCCCTAAAAAACAGTTTACATTCATCTTCAATGTTCAGCATAAGGGACTGGGTAGATTTGCCGGGGATTGCTGTAATAGAATTTGTAATAACCTTTGCAAGGCCCTCAAGTTGTTTTTCGTCAACCTTGACGGAAAATTTAGCGTCAATATAAGGCATAATTTATTCTCCCTTTTTATTTCATAGATAATTTTATTATAATACATTGTTTATAAAATTTCAATTAATCTGCTGTATAAAATATTATATATAAAAAATAATAATAGTTACTGTCAGACCCTTAAAATTAAGAGGAAATTATCTTTTTTATTTCAATCTTGTTATAACTATTGATATATATACATTGTAAATGATATAATTTTGTAGAAAAAAGTATTTTTTTCGGAGGTAAAGTTTATGAGTGGAAAACATGTTACCGGTGATGTGGCAAAGAAAAATAGGAAACTGATTATAATTATAGCGATTGTGCTGGCGGTTTTAATTGCAGGAGGAGTTACTGCATATTTTGTATTCTTTTCCGACACATCTATATCTGATATGAGAGTAAAGAGGGATATTACAAACAGTGATGTGCTTAAAAAGCAGACTGTAGGAAAATATGCTTTTGATTTTGATGTTGAAGATGTTAAGATTAATACAAGGAGCAAGGACAAGGCAAAGTACACGGCAACTGCAACGGCAGAAAACAAAGTATACCGTTTTGACAGCCAACAGCTCAGCGTTGAATATAAGGTTGACGGAAACAAGTATACCTTTGATAAAATTGAAATTACAGACAGAGGCACTTTGAGTGCTGTAGGAGGTATGGACGAAACCGTAGCTCAAAAAGAAATAGAAAAAACCTACAAGGATGTAAAGCTAAGCCAACACAAAACAGACCTTGAAAAGGGTACGGACAAGCTGACCTATGAGGTTAAAACAAAGGATATGGAGGGGAGTGTTTCCCTTATATATAGTTTTGACCAAAAGGACGGCTGGATATTAAAAAAGACAGACAAAAGCAAGCTGGAAATTAAAGACGGCAAAACAAAGCAGGTTGATGTTGACGGTGTTAAGTGCTATACAAACACAGCCGTAAAGAATATTCTCCTCCTTGGCACAGACGCAGACAGCGGTCCAAGGCGTTCGGACTCTATGATACTTGTATCCATAGACAGCAATAACAAGGAAATTAAGTTCAGCTCCTTTATGAGGGACACCTATGTTGCCATTGACGGATATGACCATGACAAGCTGAATGCGGCATTTGCCTACGGCGGACCTAAACTGGCAATAAAGACTATTGAAAAGAACTACGGTATAAAGGTTGATAACTATATTACCACAGGGTTCAGCGATTTTAAGAAAATAGTAGACGCCCTGGGAGGCGTTGATATTAAGCTGGACGAGGACGAATGCGGATATATAAATTGGCAATTAAACAAAAACGGACAGGCAGGCACAGCAGGAGAAGTTAAGGTACAAAACGGTGTTCAGAAACTTAACGGACAGCAGGCTCTTTGGTTCTGCCGTGACAGAGGTTCAGACCAGTTCAGAGGAAGTGACTTTACAAGAACATCAAGACAGAGAAGAATGTTAATGGGCCTTGTTGAGGCATACAAGGACAATTCAATTAAGGATATTATTAAGATTACAGACAAGTTAAAAAAATATGTGGAAACAGACCTTGGCAAGGACGACCTTGCATGGCTTTGTGAACACAGCGAAATATTCTTTACCTATAAGACAAGCGACAAATGTTATCCCGAGGAAACTTCCGGCTGGCAGGCAGGCACCTCACCTGTGGGCGCATGGATTATAGAGATGAACGACTGGGACGCAACAAGAAAGGATATTGCACACTATATCTATACAGATTTAAAGTAATATGAAAATTAATCCTCCGATTACTTGTCGGAGGATTTTTTATATGGTATAATACTATGGACAAAATGATACTAATTTACAAAAGGTGATTATATGTCATTCCCACAGGATAAAATCAGAAATTTCAGCATTATTGCTCATATAGACCACGGCAAGTCTACCTTGGCAGACCGTATTTTGGAACAGACGGAGTCCGTTGCAAAGAGGGAAATGGAGGACCAGATTCTTGATGATATGGACCTTGAAAGGGAGCGTGGAATTACAATAAAGGCCCACGCCGTTACTCTCCTCTATAAGGCTGACGACGGAGAAACATATCAGTTTAATTTAATAGATACTCCCGGTCATGTTGACTTTAACTATGAGGTTTCCCGTTCCCTTGCTGCGTGCGAGGGAGCAGTGCTGGTTGTGGACGCAAGCCAGGGCATAGAGGCTCAGACCCTTGCAAACACATACCTTGCCGTAGACAGCGGATTGGAAATTGTGCCGGTTGTAAATAAGATTGACCTGCCAAGCGCCGACCCGGACAGGGTTATCAGAGAAATTGAAGATGTTATCGGCATACCGGCAGAGGGTTGTCCCTGCGTTTCCGCAAAGACAGGTCTTAATATTCACCAGGTTATGGAAAAGATAGTTTCGGACATTCCTGCTCCAACAGGCAGTTATGACGACCCGCTGCGTGCCCTTATTTTTGACAGCTATTATGACAGCTACAAGGGTGTTATTATTTATGTGAGAGTTAAGGAGGGTCAAATTCATCCGGGGGACGAGTTTAAACTTATGGCAACGGGAAGTAAATTCCAGGTTGTTGAATGTGGTTATATGAGGGCAACCTCCCTTGAACCTATGGATGGTCTTTATGCAGGAGAGGTTGGGTATATAGCCGCCTCAATTAAAAGTTTGCAGGACGCACAGGTTGGGGACACAGTTACTTTGGTAGAAAATCCGGCAGAAGAGCCCCTCCCGGGTTACAGAGAGGCACAGTCAATGGTTTTCTGCGGTATTTATCCTGCTGACGGAGCAAGATACGGCGACCTGCGTGACGCACTGGAAAAATTAAAGCTCAACGACGCCTCCCTTACATTTGACGCAGAAACATCTGTTGCCCTTGGTTTTGGCTTTAGATGCGGTTTTCTTGGCCTTCTTCATATGGAGATTATACAGGAAAGACTGGAAAGGGAATATAATTTAGACCTTATTACAACAGCCCCCTCTGTTATTTACAGAATTACAAAGACAGACGGTAGTGTTGAAATGATAGATAACCCTACCAACTACCCGGACCCTGCTCTTATTGCAAAGGCGGAAGAACCAATGACAGACGCCCATATCTATTCTCCCTCTGAATATGTGGGCAATATTATGGAGCTTTGCCAGGACAGGCGCGGTATCTTTGTAGATATGAATTATATTGATTCTGACAGGGTGGATATTCACTATGAACTTCCTCTGGCAGAAATAATATACGATTTCTTCGATACTCTTAAAAGCCGTACAAGGGGATACGCCTCCTTTGACTATGAGCTGAAAGACTACAGGGAAAGCAAGCTGGTTAAGCTGGATATTATGCTGAACGGAGAAATTATTGACGCCCTTTCATTTATTATTCATGCCGATAAGGCGTATGGCAGGGCAAGAAAAATGGCTGAAAAGCTGAAAGTTAAAATCCCCAGACAACTTTTTGAAGTGCCTATACAGGCTTGTATAGGCGGAAAAATAATTGCCAGGGAAACTGTTAAGGCTATGCGTAAAGATGTGCTTGCCAAGTGCTACGGAGGAGATATTACCCGAAAGAAGAAACTTCTTGAAAAACAAAAGGAAGGTAAAAAGCGTATGCGCCAGCTGGGTACTGTTGAGGTTCCTCAGGAGGCATTTATGGCAGTGCTTAAACTTGATTCTGACAATTAGAGAAAATTTGTGTAAAAATTAAAGCCTCCCGATTTTATCGGAAGGCTTATATTATTTGTGGGAAAAATCCTTTATAATTTTGTCAACTTGGTTTCCAATATTCTTGTCAAGTTCGTAGTAGCTTTCCCCTCGATTCAGGATATAAAGGCCCTTTTTATCCTTGGGGTAAAGTTTCACCTGTGAGGAAATGAGTTTATCCTTGCTCGTTGCCCAAAAGATATAATTTCTTGTGGAGTCGATTTCATCAGCGTAGCTTATTTCTTCTTCATCAACCCTTTTGTAATTACTTTCATCTACAAGTTTTTTATAGAATGTTGGGGAGATTTCCTTTTTAAGAGCTTCCGTTTCAGCGTTGTGCTTATCATAGACAATTCCCGTTTCATATTTGGAATAGTCCGTGTACTCTCTTTCAAAATCTTTCTTTTCCTCCTGTGCCACAAAAACAGAGCCTGTTATGTTGGTGTCCTGAGTAACCAGTATGTCGTAGCTGTCATAGTTCTTTAGAGTATACAGCTTTCCTGCACCTGAAAGGGCTGTGCTGTCCAAATCCTTATACTTGTATTTTCCGCTGTTCCCGTTAAAAACAAACCGAGTTTTCACATAATATTTATCATTGTAGATAACAGCGTCCTTACTGCGTATTGTGGAAAAAATTGTGCCTACATCTTCATATGCAGATGTGACCGCCATAGAAATTACGGAAAACATAGTAACGGCAATACCTATTACGCCTAAAATTAATGCGGGTTTGTTTATAAAACTTCCCTTTTTGTATACTTTCTTTTTCTTTCGTACCATAACACCTGCAAAGCAGATAATAACAGCAAGCAAAATAAGAAAAATTCCCAGTATAATGCCTCCGGCTATATCCATAGCTATTCCTAAATTCATAAAAATCTCCCTGTATAGTTTTCTTTATTAAAGATTATAGGTCAAAAGAATAAATTAGTCAAATATGTCACCCCAAAAAAACACTTGATTTTTTATTATAGAAATGGTATATTAATATCGTTGCAGAAAATGTGCTGGTATAGCTCAGTAGGTAGAGCGCTTCCATGGTAAGGAAGAGGTCGTCGGTTCAAATCCGACTATCAGCTCCAAATAAGGAACCCATTGTACAAATTTGTACAATGGGTTTTTGTTTTAGAACAAATCCTTTAGCTTATCCATAAAGGTTTTACGCTTTTGATAGTTTTTATCTGTTGTGTTTTTTTGCAGTTCCTTAATAAGATTTTTCTGCTTTGTGTTAAGGCTTTTTGGAATTTCAACAGTAACCCTGACAAACTGGTCGCCCCTGCCTCTTCCGTTAAGGTGGGGAATACCCTTGCCCTTTAGCTTGAAAACATCATTGGGCTGTGTACCCTCGTGAATTGAATATTTAACCTTGCCGTCAAGGGTCGGAACTGTTACCTCGTCCCCAAGGGTCGCCTGTGCAAAGGTAATCGGCATATCGCACCATACATCGTCGCCTCTCCGTTCAAACAGGGAATGGGGACGAACCGTTACATGAACTCTTAAATCCCCTGCAGGGCCGCCGTTGATACCACTGTTGCCGTGGCCTGTTACATTTAAAATCTGACCTGTGTCAATGCCTGCCGGAATAGTAACATCAATGGTCTTGCTCTTTCTTACCCTGCCCTTGCCGTCACAATGTCTGCAAGGCTTTTCTACAATTTTTCCCTGTCCGTGACACGCGTCGCAGGTTCTTTGGGTCTGTACCACACCGAAAGGCGTCCTCTGGTTTATGGTTACACGGCCGCTACCGTTACAGGCTGTGCAGGTTTTCGGGCTTGTGCCTTTTTCTGCACCTGTACCCTTACATTCGGGACAGGTGGAAATATTCTTATATTTTACCTGGGTCTTTGTGCCCTTTGCCGCATCTTCAAAGGAAACAAACACATTTGTTTCCACATCTGTGCCACGCCTCGGAGCATTGGGGTTGGCTCTCCTGCTGCCGCCAAAACCTCCAAAACCGCCGAATACGGAGTTAAAAATATCGCCAAGGTCAATATCCTGGCCAAAGGGACTTCCTCCCGGACCTCCTGCTCCAAAGTTAGGGTCAACCCCTGCGTGTCCGAACTGGTCGTATCTTGCCTTTTTTTCAGGGTCGGAAAGGACTTCGTACGCCTCATTTACCTCTTTAAATTTAGCTTCCGCCTCTTTATCGCCCGGGTGTAAATCCGGATGATACTTTTTTGCACTTTGTCTGAATGCTTTTTTTATATCTGCCTCAGAGGCGCTTTTGTCGATACCCAGCACCTCATAGTAATCTCTTTTATCTGCCATAGTAGGTCACCTCTTGCTTTTTGAGAGTACACATTTCTACAGTTTTATGTATTTGCACGCAGTCTTTATTATAACTGCACAAACCTGTACTTTCAAGTGTTTTGGGAAATTTTATAAAGCGTATCAAAGGGCGGTAGGGGAACTACCGCCCAATGATACTTAGGGGTCATATGTTAAAATACTTGTTATCTATTAGTCCACATCCTTAAAGTCTGCGTCGTAAACATTACCGTCGTCGCCGTTATTTGCAGCGCCGCCCATATCAGGAGCAGGACCCGGCTGTGGCTGACCCTGGGGAGCAGCCTGCTGATATAGCTTCTGGGAAATTTCCATAAGTGACTTTTCAAGGTCCTCCTTGGCAGCCTTAATAAGGGAGGAATCATCTTTCTGACAAGCGTCCTTAACAGCCTGAGCCTTTGTGTTAAGGGTGTTCTTGTCGTCCTCTGCCAGCTTATCCCCGTTTTCCTTAACCAGCTTTTCTGCCTGGTAAGCCATATTTTCAGCCTCATTTTTAGCGTCTACGGCTTCCCTTCTGCTCTTATCTTCAGCAGCATACTGTTCTGCTTCCTTAACAGCCTTGTCGATTTCTTCCTTGCTCATAGATGTGGAGTTGCTGATAGTAATTTTCTGTTCTGCACCTGTTCCAAGGTCCTTAGCTGATACATTAACAATACCATTGGCGTCAATATCAAAGGTAACTTCTATCTGTGGAACTCCACGCATTGCAGGGGCAATACCTGTAAGGGCGAAAAGTCCTAACTGCTTGTTGTCTCTTGCAAATTCTCTTTCGCCCTGGAGAACATTAATTTCAACCTGTGTCTGATTGTCAGCGGCTGTGGAGAAAATCTGACTTTTCTTTGTGGGTATAGTTGTATTTCTGTCAATAATCTTTGTCATAACTCCGCCCATTGTTTCAACGCCAAGTGAAAGGGGAGTAACATCAAGGAGAAGAAGTCCGTCAACTTCACCGCCTAAAACGCCTGCCTGAATTGCAGCGCCGATGGCAACACATTCGTCCGGGTTAATACCCTTGAAAGGTTCTTTGCCAATTAAGTTTTTAACAGCTGTCTGAACGGCAGGAATTCTTGAAGAACCGCCCACCATAAGAACTTTGTCAATTTCATTAATTGATAGACCTGAATCGCTAAGTGCCTGCTTAACGGGACCCATTGTGCTGTCAACCAGGTCTGAAGTTAATTCGTCGAACTTAGCCCTTGAAAGAGTAAGGTCAAGGTGCTTAGGACCGGTTGCGTTGGCTGTAATGAATGGAAGATTAATAGCGGCCTGTGTAACGCCGGAAAGCTCAATCTTTGCCTTTTCGGCAGCTTCCTTTAATCTCTGCATAGCGATTTTGTCGGAAGTAAGGTCAACGCCCTCTGCTGTCTTAAATTCCTGAATCATCCAGTTGATAATTCTCTGGTCAAAGTCGTCGCCGCCAAGTCTGTTGTTACCTGCGGTAGCAAGAACTTCCTGAACGCCGTCGCCCATTTCAATAATACTAACATCGAAAGTACCGCCGCCAAGGTCGTATACCATTACTTTCTGGTCGTTTTCTTTATCTACTCCGTAGGAGAGAGCGGCAGCTGTAGGTTCGTTAATAATTCTCTTAACATCAAGACCTGCAATTTTACCTGCGTCCTTAGTTGCCTGACGCTGTGCGTCTGTAAAGTATGCAGGAACTGTAATAACAGCCTGTGTTACTGTGTCCCCAAGATAAGCCTCGGCGTCTGCCTTTAGCTTTTGAAGAATCATAGCTGAAACTTCCTGGGGAGTGTATGTTTTGCCGTCGATTGTTACCTTGTATGAAGAACCCATTTCTCTTTTAATTGAAGAAATTGTTTTGTCCGGGTTTGTAATAGCCTGGCGCTTGGCAACCTGACCAACCATTCTTTCTCCGTCTTTGCCGAAAGCAACAACGGAAGGGGTTGTTCTGGAACCCTCTGCATTTGTAATAACTACCGGCTCGCCGCCTTCAATAACAGCTACGCAGGAGTTTGTTGTACCTAAGTCAATACCTATTGTCTTTGCCATAATAAATTTACCTCCATTTATTTGTAAATTTTTTATTCTTTTATTTATGTGAAACTGTGAGTTAATCGCAGTTTGCAACCTGCACCATTGCGTGGCGAATAATCCTGTCGCCAATCTTAAAGCCCTTTTGATAAATCATGGAAAGGCAGTTTTCTCCAAGGTCCTCATTTTCAACTTTTGAAATTGCGTTGTGAAGATTGGGGTCAAATTCATCTCCGATTTCACCAAAGGACTGAACCTTGAGTTTATCCATAGCAGTTTTAAACTGGGTCTGAATCATCTCCATACCCTTGGCAAATTCCTCGGGAACATTTTCCATATTCTGCATTGCCATCTGCAGGGCGTCTGCCATTGGGAGAAGACCCTCCACAGCCTTTGCTGTGGCATCGTCATAAATGCCTAACTTTTCCTGCTGTGTGCGCTTACGGTAGTTGTCATATTCAGCGGCAAGCCTCATATAGCTTTCTTTCTGTTTGGCAAGCTCCTCTGTAAGCCTTTCTTCTTCTGTAGGCTCTTTAGTTTCCTCAGGGGTTTCCCGGGGAGTTTCTTCTGCTTTTACTGTTTCTTCATTTTCAAGAGCCTTGTCTTTTTTCTCTGTTTTTGTGTCATCTTTCTTAGCCATTTTGTCATCTCCTAATCTGCGTCAAGCAGTTCGTTTATCAGTTCTCCCGACTTTTCGGCAACATATTCTGTAACAGCAATTATGTTCCTGTAATTCATTCTTTGAGGCCCGATTACCGCAATAGCTCCGGCTGTGGAACCTCCAAGCGTATATCTTGAAACAATTATTCCCGAATTCATCAGCTCGTATTTTCCGCTTTCACTTCCGATAAAAACCTTGGTACCTGCACCGGAGGTGAGAAGTTCTGAAACATTGTTTTTGTCGCTCATAAATTTTAAAATATCCCTTGCGGACATTATGTCGAAGTCTTTAAGGAAAAGGAGTTTTGTCATTCCGCTCTGTGCAACAGACATTTTTGACGCCTCAACAGACGCGTCCTTGATTGCTATAAGTACATTGGGCATAAACAGGGACAGCTCGCCAAAACTAAGGGCTGTGGTTTGAATAAACGCCTGATTAATATCTTTAAGTGGCAGTCCCTCAAAGTGCTGGTTAAGGGCCCTGTCAAAAACCCTCAGCATATCGGAGGTGATTACAAACTCCGTTCTGAAAAGCTGGCTTTTAACCATTCCTGTAGAGGTTATAAGAACAACCATACCTGTGTTTCTGCCTGTCTGCACAAACCTTAATTTATGCACTCTGCTGTTTTCGGCAGGGGGTGTGGTGGCGATTGCAGGCAGACCTGTAAGCTCGGTAATAAGGTTTGCCGCCCCGTTCAATACACCCTCCGGGGAATCTGCCCTCTTTGTAAGGTAGTTGTCAGCATACTGCCTGAACCTTTCGTTAAGAGGAACTTTTGTCATAAGGTTGTCAATATAGTAACGGTACCCGTTTTGGGAGGGAACTCTGCCTGCCGATGTGTGAGGCTGGAAAAGGTACCCCATAGCCTCCAGAGATGCCATTTCGTTACGAATTGTAGCGGAGGAAACGTTTATATCCAGATTGTTCTGTAATGTCTTTGAACCAACAGCCTCGCCGTCGGCAATGTAGCTTTCCACTACGCAGGCGAGAATTTTCTTTTTTCTATCAGAAAGACTCATCAGAACCTTAAAACCTCCTAAAACTTCCTTTTAGCACTCAAGATGTTTGAGTGCTAACTACATTTAATATGTTAGCACCAGGAGTGCTAATTGTCAATAGTTTTGTGTAAAATTTTTCTTTTTAAGTAAATTTATTTTGACAGGCAGACCCTCTTTATATATAATATTGAAACAAGAGGAAAGATTCTAAGTCGGGAGGAAAGTTATGGGAGCATTATTACCGTACATATATACGACAATGTGGTTTATAATAGGTATCGCTCTATTATATGTGGGAATTAAAAATAAGTTTGGCGTCACAACGGTTGTGCTGTCTGTAATGTTTATTTTTATGGGAGTTTGGTGGCTGATAGACGCTTTGCTACCCAAGATTGATATGCTACAGGGTGTATACGGCTGGATTTTCAGATTGGTAATAGCTGTGTTTGTGCTGGCGTCTGCCCTGTGTTATTTGCAGTACAGGAAAAAACATAAGTAAACTCATATTTTATTTTTCCATAATTTATAGTTGTTATTAATGAAAAGCACCACTACATATTGTTTTTGAAAAAATATTTTAAAAAAATTCAAAAAAATACTTGCATTTTATCAATAAAAATGGTATGATTACCCTTGCGTTATGATTTAATAACATATCTGGAGGTGAGACAATGCCAAACATTAAATCAGCTAAAAAGCGTGTTAAGGTTATCGCTACAAAGACAGAACAGAATAAGATGATAAAATCTAATTTAAAGACTACAGTTAAGAAGGCTTATGCAGCAATCGAAAACAACGATGCTAACCGGGCTGAGGCAGTTAGTCTTGCTACAAAGAAGATTGACCAGGCCGCCGCAAAGAATATTTTGCACAAGAACAAGGCTGCCAGAATGAAGTCATCTTTAGCTAAAAAGGCAAACGCTTAAATACGAAATGGTAAAGCAGGGTTTATGCTCTGCTTTTTTTCTTTTGTTTATTAGTATGTTTGGTTGACTATTTCCCATAATAGTGGTAGAATAAAATCAAAGATATGTCCTTTTGGGAGGTAATTAAAATGAAAAAGATTTGCGGAATGAGCGTTAGCGTTTTTGTTGCTTTAGTATCTTCTGTAGTTGCACTCCTTGCAACAGTTACTACTTTCTTTGTATTAAAGGAAAAGAAGAAGAAAGATGACGAAGAAATGGAACGTTATCTTGAGGATTCAATTCAGTAAAATTAAAATAGGTGCAGCGTTCGCTGCACCTATTTTATGATTTATACAAAGCTAAAAAGAGGGAGAATATTATGACGCTCCAAAGGAATAAGCGCAACGGTGAAATAGAGTTTTGGCGCTGGATATTTTGTGTAATTGTTTTTGTTTTCCATGTCAGTCTGGACAGGGCCGGTACATACATTTTTTTCGGCAAAGGACAGATTGGCGTTGAATTTTTCTTTTTGGTTTCCGGCTTTTTTATGGCAAAAAAGGCGGACAGGGAAAGGGATAGAGATACCGCAAACTTGGGTAAGGAAAGTATGATTTATGTAATAAGAAAGTATCTTTCGATTTTTCCCTACCACCTATTTGTTTTTATAGCAGGTTTGTTTATTATTTTATACAACAGACATTTTTCTTTAGAGGGTTTGTCCCAAACCCTGATTTATGCCTTCCCTCAGTTTTTCCTGTTCCATATGAACGGCTATATATTTGACGCCAAGGTTGTAAGCGTTGAATGGTATATTTCAAGTCTGCTCATAGTTTCCCTTATGATATATCCTATGCTCAGAAAATTCTATGATAAGTTTGTGTTTATTATAGCCCCTCTTGCCAGTTTGGCAGTAGGGGGATACCTTGCAAACAAGGGTCCGCTCCTTGATGCTCCCAAATGGATGGGTCTTACCACAATGGGAATATTCAGGGCAATACTGGAGCTGTGCCTGGGCTGTATTGCCTATGAGATTTCAAAGTATATTATGGAAAAGGATTTTACTATGTTTAAAAGGGTTATTCTTGCCCTTATTAATCTTGCAGGCTATGGCATAGCACTGGCTTTTTCCTGCTCTCATATGAATGAAAAGGTAAGATACATTGTACTTCTGTTTCTTATGATTTCCGTTGCAATTACTTTGTCCGGCAAAAATCTTTACGGAGGTATTTTTAACAATGGATTTTTCAGATACCTGGGTAAGCTGAGTTTGCCTTTTTACCTAAATACAAACATTATACGATTTATATGTGTGAAACTGGACTTGCCGGAAATATCCTATAAAAAGCACCTTGTTATTGCAGTGCTTATGAATGCTGCACTCTGTGTTGCAGTCACATTTGTTGTGGATATGTGGAAAAAGTACAGGTTAATCAGAAAAACAAAAAAGGAAACAGAGCTTAAAAGTTCTGTTGCTTAAAACAGGAAAATCCCCCGGCAGTATTATCTGTCGGGGGATTTTCTGGAAGTTTTTATCAGAAAAAACTATAAAAGCATTAATTAAGCCTTGCCAACAGAACCGAACAGCTCCATCTTTTCCTTAACGGTAGCTTTAATTGCCTCTGCACCCGGTGCAAGGAGTTTTCTTGGGTCAAAGCCCTTGCCCTCCAGGTCCTTGCCTGCCTCAATATACTTTCTTGTAGCGTCTGCAAATGCAAGCTGACACTCTGTATTAACATTAATTTTAGATACGCCCAGAGAAATAGCCTTTTTAATCATGTCTGCAGGAATACCTGTACCGCCGTGGAGAACCAGGGGCATATCGCCGGTTTTCTGCTGAACCGCGTCAAGAGTTTCAAAGGAAAGACCTGCCCAGTTCTCAGGATACTTACCGTGAATATTGCCGATACCTGCGGCAAGCATTGTTACTCCCAGGTCTGCAATCATTTTACATTCATTGGGGTCTGCGCATTCCCCCGCGCCAATAACGCCGTCCTCTTCGCCGCCGATTGAGCCGACTTCTGCCTCGATAGAAAGGCCCTTTTCGTTACATATGTTTACAAGTTCAGTTGTTTTGGCGACATTCTCGTCAATAGGATAGTGTGAACCGTCAAACATTACTGAAGAAAAACCTGCCTCAATGCAAGCCTTTGCTCCTTCGTATGAGCCGTGGTCAAGGTGGAGAGCAACAGGAACAGTAATGTTCAGCTCCTCCAGCATACCGTTTACCATACCTACAACTGTTTTATAGCCGCACATATACTTACCGGCACCCTCGGAAACACCTAAAATAACCGGGCTTTTAAGCTCTTCTGCTGTAAGAAGAATGGACTTTGTCCATTCAAGGTTATTAATGTTGAACTGGCCTACTGCATAGTGGCCTGCTTTTGCTTTTGTTAGCATTTCTTTTGCATTTACTAATGGCATTTTATATTCCTCCGTAAATTAAATTGTGACAAAAACCTTGTCATTCAGTATTATTATACAATAGTAAACTAAGGTTATAAGTCATTTAAAGAATAAAAACATAAATTAGGAAACTATTGTAAATATATTTTCTGAATATTTACAGAAATCATTTATAGTTTTAGTTGTTAAAATAAAAATATTTATCATTCCTTAAAAAATTGTCCATTAATAAATATATTGTTTGACTTATGTGTAGGAGTTATGATAAAATATTTAACAGGAATAATAAAAAGTGGGAGTTTGTTATGGACAATGTAACCTTTACACCGCCTGCAATCACTGACTTGAAAGATATGCTCCAAAAGACAGTAGAAAAATACGGCGGAAAAACTGCCTATCAGATAAAAGACGAAAACGGAAATCTCATTTCCTATACATACAATATGGTTTACAGCCTTGTAAACGGGCTTGGTACCAGTCTGCTTAATATGGGACTTAGGGGCAAGAAGATTGCCATTATCGGAGAAAACAGGCTGGAGTGGGAAATTGCCTATCTTGCCGTTGTGTGCGGTGTGGGAATAGTTGTTCCCTTGGATAAAACCCTGCCGGAAAACGAGCTTAAAAGCGTTATCAGCCGTTCGGGAGCAGAGGCTGTTATCTACACGGAAAAGTATCAGGACGCCCTGACCAGAATTAAGTTTAGCAGTCACAACGATTTAAGACATCTTATATCTATGGATTTAAAACGGCACAGCGGCGGCGTGTATTCCCTGACAGAACTTGCACAGTACGGAAAACATCTTCTGGAGGCGGGATTTGACGACTATCTAAAGGCAAAGGTAAATCCCTATACAATGAATATAATGTTGTTTACCTCCGGCACAACAAGTCAGTCAAAGGTTGTTGCTCTTTCCCAAAACAACATTTGTACAAATATTTTGGATATGGATAAGACCTGGGATATTTCAAGCGACGATGTATTTCTGTCCTTTCTTCCCCTTAACCATGTTTTTGAATGTACTGTGGGATTTCTCTTTCCCGTTTATAAGGGGGCAAAAATAGTATTTGCAGAAAGCCCCAGAAAAATTGTAAAAAACCTACACGACTATAAGGTTACATTTTTTGCCTGCGTGCCTGCCATATATGAAATGATATTTAACCATGTCAGCAAAAGTCTGGAAAAGGTAAATATGCTGGACAGGATTTTGGACCTTAAAAGCAAGTACAAGGATAAATCAATGGAGGAGAAAAAGGAGATTTTCAGTTATATCCACGATATGCTGGGAGGCAACATCAGATATTTTATTAGCGGTGCCGCACAGCTTGACAAGGATATAGAAAGGCGTTATAGGGAGCTTGGCCTTAATATTATGCAGGCGTACGGACTTACGGAAACCTCTCCTATTATATCCCTCAGCAGTAATGAAGCGTACCGGCTTGGGTCGGTAGGAAAGGCGGCACCAAGCGTTGAGGCCAGAATTTCCGACCCCGACGAAAACGGTGTTGGGGAACTGGTAGTAAGAGCGCCCAGTGTTATGATGGGTTACTATGACAATCCTGACGCCACGGCGGAGGTGCTGCAGAACGGCTGGTTCTACACAGGCGATTTGGCAAGAATTGATGAAGATGGATTTATATTTATCTGCGGAAGAAAGAAAAGTGTTATTGTCCTTAAAAACGGCAAAAATGTCTTTCCCGAGGAAATGGAAAATATTATTAATAAAATTGAGGGCGTACAGGAAAGTATGATTTACGGAAAACAGTACGGTCAGGACAAATTTGATTTGCGTATTCATGTAAAGATTGTGTACGACCCGGAGGTTATGAACAGGGTTTATCACCTGAGTGACGAAAAGGAGATTAAAGACGCCCTGTTTCAGCAGATAAAGGCGGTGAACCGCACTCTTCCCAAATACAAGGCAATCAGGGGCGTGGTTATCAGCAAAGAACCCCTTATAAAGACTTCAACCAACAAAATAAAAAGACAGGAAGAACTTAAAACCCTGTAAAGGAAAAGGCTCTGCATTTGCAGAGCCTTAGTTTCTATTATACTTCCTTGCAGAACCTTTTATCAATACGGTCTATTATTACATTCATCAGTTTGTCATAACGAATGAGTTTTTTCACAAATTCTATTACAATGGAAAGTACAAGGGAGATACCGAAAAGTACTCCTGCGATAACCAGCCAGTTGTGAAAAGAATATGTAAAATCCATAAACCAGTTGTTTCTTATAAAGGTATGAATGAAAAATATATTCATAGAGTGTTTGCCGAAAAAGGAAAGTATCTGCTTAATAATTGGAATATCCACAATAAAATCGTAAATGTAGTAAACCACAAATGCGGGAATAAGTCCATCGCTGATTTCATAGGTGTTGGTGGAATAATGCTTTGCAAAGTTACCCCTCATTTTATAAAAAAGAATGAGAACAGCGGTTGCAAGAACAAATTTTATGAGCTTGCTTAGGAATGGGTATTTTGTAATTTTAAATTCTTTCATTCTTGCCAGTACATTGTATTGGGCGCAGAAAACTCCCAGGATAATGGCAAATGTCCATTTAATGCAGTTGTTGTAGCCTCCAATATTGTAGTCAAAGGGAAATGCCGACAGTATTCTGGGTACGAACAGGCACACAAGGGTAATAAACAGAAGATTGTATTTCTTTGTAATTCTTGCAATAAAGGGAACAACAAGAACAATGAAAATTGCCAGCGTCATATACCACCAAGTGCCGCAGAGCATTGGTGAATTAAAGAGCCACGATATGCCTAAAAAATCAACACATATATTAAATATGCCCTGAAAAATTCCCTTTTTAAAGTATGCCATATTGTACTGGGGTGCAAAGAACAGGGAGGCAATCTGGCAAAGAATAAACACAAACCAAAATCCCCACATCAGCTTAATAAGTCTGGCGTTAAGATAGGAGGCGTATTGTGGACCGGATACGAGAGTGTCCTTGCTGTATTTTTTTAGTGAATAGGTAAGTCCGTAGGCACTTAGAAAAACAAACATACCTACACAAATTTTAAAGAAGGATGACAGCTCCACAACTATATCCTGGTTAAGAGGGTAAAATCCCACATCATACCCTGCGAAACGCCTTGGGGATAGAAAACAGTGGTGAAAAATAAGCATAACAATGGCTACGCCCTTTACCACAAGAGTGTCCTTTTTTGAAAAGCTCAATTATTTCAACTCCTTATATTTTTGTTTTTTCAATAAGTATGGAGGCTATCCTTCTGTCCTCAACTTTAAGGACAGTAAGTTTAAGACTTCCTTCGAAAACTACAGGGTGCTGTCCCTCGGTAGGAATTTCCCCTGTCTTTTCCAAAATAAGGCCTGCAATTGTATCGCAGTCAAATTCGGGAAAATCATATCCGATAAGCTCCCCCACATCGTCAAGGGTCATTGTGCCGTCAACGGTAAATTTGTTTTCGGAAATCTTACGGCTTTCCTCGCTTTCGTTATCGTATTCGTCCTGAATGTTACCCATAATATCTTCAATTAAATCCTCAAGGGTAATAAGTCCCTCTGTACCGCCGTATTCGTCTACAACAATGGCGAGCTGTATTTTCTCTTTCGTCATTTCTGCAAAAAGCCGGCTCAGATTTTTGCTTCTGGGAACACAGGGCACATCTCTTGTAATATCATTTATCTTAAAATCCTTTGGTACATCACTGCATACAAATTTAAGTAAATCCTTAACATAGAGAATACCCACAATGTTGTCAATATCTTCGTGATATACAGGTATACGGGAATGTCCGCTTTCAATGGCAACTGCAACAATTTCTTCAAGGGGGTCTGTGTCCTCAACCGCAGTCATTTCTGTGCGGTGGGTCATAATCTCGGAAACCGTTGTGTCGTCAAAGTCAAAAATATTTTCAATAAGGCTTTTTGTTTCGTCCATAAAGAAACCCTTTTCCATACCCTCGTCTACAAGATTAAGAATTTCTTCTTCCTGTTTTTGCTCCTCATAAGCCTTGTTTTTGTTGCCGAATAATTTTTCCAGAAAAGTTCTTTTGGAACTACCTGCGTCCTCAGGCATTTTGTTATTCAATCCTTTCAGCTATATAAAATGATAATAAAGAGTAATTATCTAATTATGAGTTTACATAAAAATATAATTTTTGTCAAATAAAATGGGCATTTCCACTTTACTTTTTAATAAAAAAATGATATTATGGAAACTGATACAAAGCGTATTGAAACTTTGTAGAAATTTTATATGTTATTGCCCTTTTTAGGGTTAAAAAGGGCTGGATATTAAAGGAGGAAATTTTCCAATGGCAAGAAAAATGAAAACCATGGATGGTAACAGCGCCGCTGCCCACGTTTCCTATGCGTATACAGACGTTGCCGCCATCTATCCTATTACACCATCTTCTGTTATGGCTGACGAAACTGACAAGTATGCTACAGCCGGAAGAAAAAATCTTTTTGGCAGAGAAGTTCAGGTAACAGAGATGCAGAGTGAGGGCGGTGCTGCAGGTGCAGTTCACGGTTCACTTACTGCCGGTGCATTAACTACAACATACACAGCTTCACAGGGTCTTCTCCTGATGATTCCTAATATGTATAAGATGGCAGGCGAGCTTTTACCGTCAGTTATTCATGTTTCAGCTCGTGCGCTTACAAGCCATGCACTTTCAATCTTCGGTGACCATTCCGATATTTACGCTTGTCGTCAGACAGGTTATGCAATGCTTTGCTCTAACAATCCACAGGAAGTTATGGATTTGGCAGCAGTAGCCCACCTTTCTACAATTAAGGGTTCTGTTCCGTTCCTGCACTTCTTTGACGGTTTCCGTACATCTCACGAAATTCAGAAGATTGAATACTGGGATTACGAGGACCTTGGCGATATGCTTGACTGGGACGCAGTTGCTGCATACAGAAAGCGTTCATTAAATCCTGAGCACCCACACATTCGTGGTACAGCTCAGAACGACGATATTTTCTTCCAGGCAAGAGAGGCCTGCAACAAGTACTACGACGCTATCCCCGAGGTAGTTGTTGAATATATGAACAAGGTTAATGCTAAGATTGGCACTAACTACAAGCCCTTTAACTACTATGGTGCAGAGGACGCAGAGCATATTATTGTTGCTATGGGTTCTGTATGTGACGCAACGGAAGAGGTGGTTGACTACCTGAACGCCGCCGGTGAAAAGGTTGGTCTTCTCAAGGTTCGTCTTTACAGACCATTTGTTGCAGACTATCTGCTTTCAGAGCTTCCAAAGACAGTTAAATCATTATCTGTTTTAGACAGAACAAAGGAACCCGGTTCTATCGGCGAACCCCTTTACCTTGATGTTCTTGCAGCTATTAACGGTTCTGAATTTTCAAATGTTTCTGTTTATACAGGCAGATACGGTCTTGGCTCTAAGGATACAACACCGGGAGATATTGTAGCTGTTTACAGAAATGCACAGTCCGCTTCTCCAAAGAGAAGATTTACAATCGGCATTGTTGACGATGTGACAAACCTTTCACTTCCGGTTGTAGAAAATCCCGACACAACACCTGCAGGTACAACATCATGTAAGTTCTGGGGTCTCGGCGCTGACGGTACAGTTGGTGCAAACAAGAACTCCATTAAGATTATCGGCGACCATACCGATATGTATGCACAGGGATATTTCGCATACGACTCAAAGAAGTCAGGCGGACTTACAGTTTCTCACCTGAGATTTGGTAATCAGCCAATTAAGTCTACATACTATATTTCACAGGCAGACTTTGTTGCCTGCCATAACCCCTCCTATGTTGATAAGTACGAAATTGTAGAGGACCTTAAAGAGGGAGGTTCATTCCTTCTTAACTGTCCTTGGGAGGGCCAGGAGCTTTCAGATAGACTTCCTGCAAAGATGAAGAAGATTATTGCAGAGAGAAATATTAATTTCTATACAATCGACGGTATTAAACTGGGTAAGGAAATTGGACTTGGCACAAGAATTAACACAATTCTCCAGTCTGCATTCTTTAAGATTGCCGATATTATTCCTGCACAGGAGGCTAAGCAGTTCCTTAAAGACGCAGCAACAAAGTCCTACTCTAAAAAGGGTCAGGCTATTGTTGATATGAACCACAAGGCCATTGATATGGGTATGGAAAACTTTGTTAAGGTTGATGTTCCTGCTGACTGGGCAAATGCTGTTGACGACAGCGAAGAAACAGTTGTAACACAGGGCAGAGAAGAAGTTGTTAAGTATGTCAACACTATTCTTAATCCTGTAAATGCCTACAAGGGCAATAAGCTCCCTGTATCCGCATTTATGGATTATGTTAATGGTGAAGCTCCCCAGGGTTCTGCCGCATATGAAAAGAGAGGTATCGCAGTTGATGTCCCCGAGTGGAACCCAAGTGCTTGTATCCAGTGTAACATCTGTTCAATGGTTTGTCCTCACGCTGTTATCCGTCCAATCGCTATGACAGAGGAAGAGCTTGCAGCAGCTCCTGAGGAAACAAAATCCGCTGATATGAAACCAAACAAGGGTATGAAGTTTGTTTTGGCTATATCAACACTTGACTGCACAGGCTGCGGCGCCTGCGTTCAGGCTTGTCTTGGCAACAAGAAGCCGGACGATAAGGCTATTGTTATGAAGCCTATTGATTCACAGCGTCCAATGCAAAAAGTATTTGACTACGCTATTACGGTAAGCGATAAGCCTGAAATTTCTACTGACGCCACTGTAAAGAGCGCACAGTTCAAACAGCCTCTCCTTGAATTCTCCGGCGCTTGCGCAGGCTGTGGTGAAACACCGTACGCAAAGCTGGTTACACAGCTCTTTGGTGACAGAATGTTTATTGCAAACGCAACAGGCTGTTCTTCAATTTGGGGTGGTTCAGCTCCCGCAACACCTTATACTGTAAACAAAAAGGGATTTGGTCCTGCATGGCACAACTCTCTGTTTGAAGATAACGCAGAGTTTGGCTTTGGTATGACTCTTGGTCAGCAGGCTATTAGGGACAGACTTGTAGGTTATGTTGATTCAATTAACGAAATGACAGCTGACGAGGCTCTCAAGTCCGCTATTGCTGAATATAAGGCAACGCTTGATAATTCAGGTGCATCAAGACAGGCAACAGACGCACTTATCAGCGCTCTTGAAAACACAAGTGCTGACGGCGAGCTGAAAGATACTATAGATAAGACCCTTGCTGAAAAAGATTCACTTGCTAAAAAGTCAATGTGGATATTCGGCGGCGACGGCTGGGCATATGATATTGGCTTTGGCGGTCTTGACCATGTTATTGCCTCAGGCAAGAATGTAAACATTGTTGTATTTGACACAGAAGTTTACTCCAACACAGGCGGTCAGGCATCTAAGGCATCTCCAATCGGTGCTATTGCACAGTTTGCCGCCGGCGGTAAGACAACTAAAAAGAAAGACCTTGCCGCTATGGCAATGAGCTATGGTTATGTATATACAGCCCAGGTAGCTATGGGTGCAAACTACAACCAGTGCTTAAAGGCATTTAAGGAAGCAGAGTCCTACAACGGTCCTTCACTGATTATCTGCTATGCTCCATGTATTAACCACGGTATTAAGGGTGGTATGGGTATTGCACAGCTTGAAGAGAAGAAGGCTGTAGACGCAGGTTACTGGAACATCTTTAGATATGACCCAAGACTTGCTGAAGAAGGCAAAAATCCGTTTATGCTTGACTGTAAGGCTCCAACAGCTCCGTACCGTGACTTTATTATGGGCGAGGTTCGCTATAATGCCCTTGCAAGGAGTAACCCTGAAAAGGCTGAAAAGCTCTTTACAGAGGCTGAATCACTTGCGGCTAAGAAGTATGAACATCTCACCTATCTTGCAGAACCGGATACAAATAAGTAATTCCGTAAAATAAAAGTTGAGCTGTACCCTATGCACAAGTCCAGTAAAAACGGACAATAGAAAAAAGAGACCTCCTATGGTAGAATTAGATAAAGAACCATAGGAGG
>CANROX010000014.1 GCA_947632335.1 uncultured Clostridia bacterium | reverse complement strand
TAACTGTTTCTCTATCTGTAACATATGTACCTCCATACCCGACAGCGACTCCCTTGGACACAGTTTTTATATATGAAACAACGGACTTCCACTCCATAGCAGGAATAATTTTAAATGCATTTTTGTCCATCTCTTCGCTGGGATACAGTCCATAGGTAATAATACCGCACCTGCATACATTTAGGTTCATATCGTCAAGCTCCATAATACCTGCGGAGTTACTGATGTGGAGCATTGGTATAGAAACTCCTTTTTTTTCAAGCATATTGTTAAAGGCTATAAATCTGTCGTATTGCGCCCTTGCATAGGATTTATCCTTTTCATCAGCTCTTGCAAGGTGGGAAAACATTCCCTCAATTTCTATGTTGGGTAAAAGGGAAATCTCTTTTACTGTATTCGCACTTTCCTCTGTATCTGAAAAACCAATACGGCTCATACCTGTATCAACCTTAATATGGATTTTCACAGTTTTATTATTTTCTACAGCCTTTTCAGAAAGCAACTTAGCCATATCATAAGTAAAAATCGCAGGTCTAAGGTTATAATTCATCACATCCTTATACTGGCTCGGGTGGGTATATCCCAGAACAAGTATGGGCTTAGTGCAGCCTGAATCTCTAAGTTCAATGCCCTCCTCTACAATGGCAACGGCATACTGGTCAATCAAATCGTCACAGTATTTTGCAATCGGCACAGCGCCGTGTCCATATCCGTCTGCCTTTATCACAGCCATAAGGTCTGCGCCCTTTTTTAATTTACTCTTTGCAAGAGTAAGATTATGATGAATAGCGTCAAGGTTTACATCTGCCCTGACACGCATATATTTCTCCATATTAACACTTCTTCTTTTAATATTACCACCTTATTATACCTCTACCCTTTTCTAATATCAAGATTTTTTCATAAAAGAACAAATATTATCCTTTTTTGTCAAACACCTCATTCCAATATGACAAAACTTATGTTATAATTTATTTGGATAATAAATTTTCAGGGGGGGAATTATGTCTAATATAAAACTTACAGATAAAGTGAAAGTATATAACTGGCTTTCACCCGTCGGATATATTCATATTAAAGAGGAAAATAATTTTATTATTGGTATCGGTTTCGGAGAGCATAATTATGATTGTAATGATACACCCTCACCCCTGATTAATACAGCTGTAAATCAGTTAAGCCAATATTTTAAAGGTGAAAGAAAAAATTTTCAACTCCCTATTAAACTTAACGGTACTGACTTTCAAAAAAGGGTATGGCAGGCCCTTCTTACAATCCCCTATGGGGAAACCCGATATTATGGGGAAATAGCAAAGCAGATAGGAAACCCTAAAGGTCAACGGGCTATAGGTATGGCAAACAATAAAAATCCAATTTCTATAGTTGTTCCCTGCCACAGGGTAATCGGCAAAAATGGAAATCTAACAGGCTACGCAGGCGGACTCAATATTAAGGAAAAATTGCTGAACCTTGAGTACACTTTCCTGGAAAACATTAAACCCCTCGACATTTAGATGTAAATATGTTAGAATAAAATAAAGGACATAGACATATAATCAAGGGGTGAAATAATAAGTGGTAGAAACATATATACTAAATACTGACCCTCTGGACGACAAAGAACTTTTTAATGAAAAACTTAAACTGGTTGACGATACAAGACGGAAAAAAGTTCTCAGACTTTCCTCTGAGTCCCAAAAAACATCACTAGGAGCAGGACTCCTTATAAAAGCATTTGTAGGCGACATCACTTCTTACAATGAATATGGAAAGCCCCTTTCTGTAGAAACCTATTTTAATGTTAGTCACAGCGGAAAATATGTTGTGCTTACAACCGCCAATGAACCTGTTGGCGTCGATATTCAGATTATGCAAAGGGGCAGAAATAAAATTGCCTCAAGATTTTTTTCTGTGGACGAATGTATACAGATTGACCAAAGTCATGACCCGGACAAAACCTTTACACAGATTTGGTCGCTTAAGGAGGCCTTTTTAAAGTGCATTGGTACCGGTATCGGACAGCATTTTAGAGACTTTTCCATTCTTCTCAACGGAGGTAATATAAAGGTAGAACAAGATATAACAGATAATATTTACTATTTTAAAGAATATAACATAACAGGGTATCAGCTTGCAGTATGCTGCGAAAACAATTATTTTGCAGAAAATATTAAGGATGTTACCCAAAGAATTTTGAAATAAATTTAAAAGAGAGCCCCTGCTCTCTTTTTTCTTTTGTAAATTACTTGTTTCAGCAAATTACAAATATATTAATAAAAATAGGACAAATAATTACATTTTTGAATTTATTTCCCTAAAATATTGACTATATACTGGTAATTTGTTAAAGTAGGAGTGTAAAATAAGCATACAAGTAATTACAGGAGGTCAAAATGAAAAAGATTTCAATAATTATGTCCATAATAATCGCTTTTTCTGCAATTATGATTTTTGTAGGATGTGAAAGCCAGGACAAAAAGGAAACTGCAACCCAAGCTACATTTAAAGAACCAACAATTACAGTAAGCGAATCTGCAACATTTTCTTTCAAGAAAAATACATCAACAACAAAAGCCACTAAACCTAAGGTAAAACCAAAAACAAAGGCTACAGAAAAGACAACTGCCTATGTAGAGAAAACTACCGAATATGTTGAATATACACAGGCATACACAGAGGAATACACCGAGGCCTATACAGAAGAAAATTACGGCTACATTGACTACAGCGGCGCATCTTCAAGAAACCTTACAGAGAGCGATGTTTACGGTGTGGACGCTGATACAGTACAGAGTGTTATCAATGATATATATGCACATCACGGCTATATTTTCCAGACCCCCTCTATAAGAGAATATTATGAGAGCCAGTCCTGGTATAACGGAACAACAACCTCACAGGCGGAGGCAGAGGCCGGCTTTAATTCCTACGAATCCTATAATAAAGATTTTCTCTCAAAATACAGATAAAATATCTAATTATAAAAACCTCCCATTCGGGAGGTTTTTGTTATAAACAGAAATTTTCTATTATTCTTTTACAGAAAAATTATCAATAAGCCTTGTATTTCCGATATACACAGCCATGGCAAGGGCTTATGTATTTGGCAACTCACCGATAAACGGGAATTTAGCGCACAACATACTTCATTGGTGTAAATCTTATTCCATCAATTTCTTTTTCCTCTGATAAAGGTATAAATCCAATATGGAGATAGAAACCTTTCCCGTAGGGAGAAGAATTCAAAGTGATCTCTTTAAGGGATGGATTTTCTTTTAGTATGTCTTCCAGTAGAAAATTAAATAGCGCTGTCGCAATGCCTTGATGGTGATACTCCTTTTTAGTAAAAACCAAATTGATATGTGTTTTGCTTGCACGCATTCCCATAATTCCAACTATTTTATTACCGTCATATGCCGCATAGATTGGACAAATTCCCTGTCTACAATTGTTGATAAATTCCTCATTCTCAATTAAATCACGCTTAAATGTTGCTACCCCTTCCGGCGCATAATCAGGCGCTTCAAACTGCATAAAAACTTCTAAAGCAAGTGCAAGAGCCTCATTTACTTCATTACAATTTATTTTTCTGATAGAATACATATTTAATCTCCTTCAAATTTCGGTTTATCGAACAGTCGTCCACTCAATATCTAACATTATAAACCCGAATTGTGAAGAAATCAACCGCAAGCAGCTTATTTCCTTAATCAGAGCAATGAAATGCCGGATGTCATGTGGCTTTCCCCTCTCTCCTCTACTTCCGTTTGGAGCTTTTCTATGTTTTTGTTATAAACAGAAATTTTCTATTATTCTTTTACAGAAAAATTATCAATAAGCCTTGTATTTCCGATATACACAGCCATGGCAACAAGTACACCCTTTTTCAGTGTATCAACAGGGAGCATTGTAACCCCGTCAACTGCCTGAACATAATCAATTCTGGCGAGGGGCTCTTTATTAATAAGGTTTTTCATTTCCGAAGTTACCTTTTCTGCACTTTCCTCCCCTTTTTCCACCATTTCTCTGCCCAGTTTAACCGCCCTTGACAGGCAAAGAGAGGCCTTTCTTTCCTCTTCATTTAAGTAGGTGTTTCTGCTGGACTTTGCAAGGCCGTCAGCCTCCCTTACAATAGGACAACCTACTATCTCAATACCATAGGACATATCCCTTACCATTTTCCTGATAATAGCCAACTGCTGGGCGTCTTTCTCTCCAAAAAAAGCTTTGTCAGGGTTTACAATGTTGAACAGCTTTGAAACTACTGTGCATACGCCGCGAAAGTGAATAGGTCTTGTTTTCCCGCATAATTGCTTTGGCATTTCCGAAACTATTTCCACATATGTTGAGGCGTCCTCACCATACATTTCCTCCACCGATGGGTGGAACACAAGGTCTGCCCCAAGGCTCTGACAAAGCTCTTTATCGCTTTCAAAATCCCTGGGATAGGAATCAAGGTCCTCATTGGGTCCAAACTGTGTTGGATTTAGAAAAACGCTTACCACAGTTTTATCGCAAAGTTCAACGGACTTTTTAATAAGACTTCCGTGACCCTCATGAAGATAACCCATTGTGGGTACAAGTCCTACCGTAAGACCCTGCTGTTTCCATTCCCTTACCTGCTGACGAATTTCATCAATTTTTACTGCAACTTTCATCTCTGACACCCTGCTTTCTCAATTTATTCATAATTTCCTTATCAATCATAAAACCATGTTCCCGGCTTGGGAAAATCTGTGACTTTACTTCCCTGTCGTAGTCATCAAAAGCCTTTGTCATTATTTCTCCGATGCCGGCATATTTTTTTACAAATTTGGGCACATAGTCGCTGAACATACCGAGCATATCCTGATATACAAGAATCTGTCCGTCAGCGCCATTCCCTCCTCCTATACCGATTGTGGGAATTGCAAGGATTTCCGAAATATATGCTACAAGGTCAAAGGGTACACATTCAAGAACAACTGCAAATGCTCCTGCCTCTTGTACTGCCAGTGCGTCCTCAATAATTCTTCTTGCTGTTTCCTCCGTCTTTCCCTGTACCTTAAATCCGCCAAAGGCATTGACGCTTTGGGGGGTCATACCAATATGGGCCATAACAGGAATACCGGCCTTGGTAATAGCCTTAATTTGACCTGCAACTTCCTTGCCGCCCTCCAGTTTAACTGCATTTGCCCTTGCCTCTTTCATAATTCTTCCGGCATTTGCAAGTGCCTGCTCTGCTGAAATCTGATATGACATAAAGGGCATATCCACAACAACCACTGTATTTTTACAACCCCTTGCAACCGAGGCGCCGTAGGTAATCATATCTTCCATTGTAACCGACAGCGTATCCTCATACCCCAACATTACATTACCCAGGCTGTCACCGACTAAAACTCCGTTAATACCGGAATTGTCCATTAGCCTTGCAGTTGAGTAGTCGTAACAAGTAAGCATTGAAATTTTTTCTCCCTTTGCTTTCATTTCTCCAAAGGTTGCAACTGTGTTTTTTTTCATAACTATTCTCCTTTTAAAAGTTCGGTAATTTCACTGTAATCCCTGCAGGGGTTTTTATTTTTTGCTATTTTCAGTATTCTCTGTGACAGTAGAATATACAATTCCCTGTCCTCTCCTTTTAGAACATCAATATGTTTTCGCACTGTATCGGTGTCACATCTTTCAACAGGACCGGTCAAACTTTCTATTACATCTCTTTTTGATATATGGCTTATGTTATTTGTCATAATGGGAGCAAGAGCTTTAAGGGCATTCTCCCTGGTAAATCCGCAGTCCTCCAGCATACTAAGGCTCATATCCATAAGTCCCACTGCAAGATTGCTTGCGACAGCTGAGGCACAGTGATATTTATACTTATTCTCTGCACTAATAATCTGAAAATTGTTATTACAGTTTTTAAGTAATGCAGAAATTTTTTCAACTCCTGTATCTGAACCCTCTATAGCAAAAAATCCACCTGCAATTTCCCTGTAAGAGTTATATTTACTGCTTACAGCCAATAGCGGATGGACCGAACATATATATGCACCAAGGCACTCTGCGTCAGGAAAGGCCTCCCCTGCCGACATAACGCCACTGCAATGACAAATTAATTTACCTTTTATCGCTTTCTTATCAAGCAAGTTATATACTTTTTTAATAATTCTATCGGGAACTGTCAGGAAAAGGGTATCACAACAACCTAAAAGTACATTAATGTCCTGAAAATAATCTGAATGTGTAAACTCCCCTGCATCTTTTGCAAAGGATATATTTTTGTCATAATAACCTGCAACGGTATGACCTTTACTTTCAAAGTATTTTCCCAGAGTAAAGCCAACCTTGCCTGCTCCTGCAAATCCAATTTTCATAAAATCACCTCTTTCAAGGTGATACCCAAGTCCTACTCCCAAAGGATATAAGCTGTATAAGGTTATTTAATAAATCATAATATGGTACTATTTTAAAACAAATACAGTCCACAGGTATAATATAACATTATGAAAGAGAAAAGTAAAGGGTAATATAAAGATAAAAGCCTCCCAAAGGTGTAATTTGGAAGGCTTTTGCTCTGTTTATAACTATATTAGTAGTTTTCACATCTTATTTCAAAGAAACCCTGTGGGTGGGCACAAACCGGACATACCTTTGGAGCAGATGTACCAACACAAATATGACCACAGTTACGGCATTCCCAGACCTTAACTTCACTCTTTTCAAAAACCTGAGCTGTTTCTACATTCTTCAGAAGGGCTCTGTACCTCTCTTCGTGAGTTTTTTCAATTTCAGCAACCATTTTAAATTTATGAGCAAGGGCAGTAAAGCCTTCTTCTTCAGCGGTTTTGGCAAAAGTAGCGTACATATCTGTCCACTCAAAGTTTTCGCCGTCAGCGGCTGCGGCAAGGTTCTGTGCTGTGTCGCCAATACCGTCAAGTTCCTTTAGCCACATCTTTGCATGAGCTTTCTCATTCTCCGCCGTATCAAGGAAAATACTGGCTATCTGCTCGTATCCCTCTTTCTTTGCAGTAGATGCAAAGTAAGTATATTTGTTTCTCGCCTGAGATTCTCCGGCAAAAGCAACTAATAAGTTTTTGCCTGTCTGTGTTCCTTCATACTTGTTTGACATAATTATTCTCTCCTATCAAATATTATTTTGCTGAAACACCTTAGCATTTCATATGGTTAAAATTATTCTAACCTCTATCAAGGTTATTATACCCCAACTGGTATATTTTTACAAGCAACACATAATATTTTGGGCAAAAAAATACACAAAACTTATAGGGGTTTTTGTTCCATAATTATATCACTACCTTAAAAATACAATAAAGCCTACCACTATTATTAGTGACAGGCTAAAATAGATTATTTTTTATAAGTCAATATCTCCTTCGCAATATATATGGGTCTGTGTTTGCTTTGAATATAAGTTTTCGCCAAATAGCTTCCTATAATTCCTATGCAGAACAACTGTATTCCCCCTATTAGTAAGATTAATGCAACTATGGTTGCATATCCGCTTACCGCCACATTGAAGAACAACCTCTGAATAATAACTACTACTAAATAAACTATAGCAACAAATGAAGATAACATTCCGGTATATGTAGCCAATTTTAAAGGTTTAGTGGAAAAAGCGGTTATCCCATCTAAAGCATATTTCACAAGTTTAGTAAAGCTCCACTTAGTCTCACCGGCATATCTTTCCTGAACTTCATAAGGTACAAATTTTGTGTTGAAACCAATCCAACTGAAAATACCCTTAGAAAATCTGTGGTATTCTCCTACTTCAACAATGGTTTTGGCTACTTTCCTTGTAAACACTCTAAAATCGCTTGCATTTTCATACAGTTTAATGTCGCTTAACTTGTTTATCAACTTGTAGAAGAATGACTTAAATCCTGTCATAACAGATGATTCTTTTCTTCTATCTTGATATGCAGTTACGCAATCGTACTCAGGTTCTGTATCTAATATGTTTAGCATCTCAAGGACTATTTCCGGTCGTTGCTGCATATCGGCGTCTATCAAGGCCACATAGTCCCCTATACTGTTTTCAATACCGGCATAAATAGCGCTTTCTTTTCCAAAATTTCTACTAAAATGTATAATTGTAATATTGCTATCTACCTTTTCATCATACAGTTCACGAAGAACTTTCATTGTCTTATCGTTACTGCCGTCATTGATAAAGACATATTCATACTCAAAACCACAGCCGGCAAATACCTTTTCTGTTTCGCTATAAAAAATGTTTATGTTATCCTGCTCATTATAGCAAGGCACTACAAGTGAAAGTTTCATATGCTTATTTACCTACTGTCTTTAATTTAATTAATATTAAACTTTTTTTATCGCTCTTTATACAGTAATAGTAATTATTTTTTATGACCGTAAGATTATGTTTGTCAAAGTGTTTATATTTACTTCTTTGCAAGTTTAAATCATAACAGTTAATCAGTTTAAAGTCCCCCCATCGCCATTGTGAATCTCTAAGGGTAATAGGTATCATTCTTTTTAAAACCGGGAAGTCATCAATCATATTTTCAACAGACTTTGAAAAACCAATTGTGCCCTCTACTCTAATGTTAAACTTTTTATCCCTATGAAGAATCCTGCTTTGGGACAAACCTGCAACAACTTGTTCTGTCCTAAAATCAGCATATTCTTTCTGAGATGATAATGCGTTTCCGTATACAAAAGCAAATACAACAAATGACCAACTAAGCAGGAATGCTGCTACTTTCCCTAAGAAACATCTTTCAGCCACAAATAACTGAATGGCAACAATTGAGAAAAATACACCAATACCATACATATACCGGGGATTAGTGCGAAGATTTTGAAAAACAATATAAACACCAAAGGATATAACCATAGTTATAAAAATCATAATAACATTGACAAGTAATGATAGATACTTATTTTGCTTTGTTGTAATAACCTGTAAGAATATGAAGCAAATAAGCAGTACACAGACAAATAACTTCCAAATACTATTATAATCGCTTATTACAAGTTTTAAATACTTAAAAATGTTAGGTACAATCTGACTTATATAAATTTCATTATTTATATAGCTGTTGGTCGAATCTATCGGCGTCATCAATAATAACCTAAATGTCAACATTCCCACAACATAGGCAACACCGGAGACAGCTAAAAATCTTCCTATTTCTTTAACAGGCTCTTTTCTGTTCCACAACATTAAACACATGAAAGCAACTATCATTGGAAAAATCCCGGAAGAGGATTGATAGGTTGTACACATTATCAATGTACCGCAAAAAACGGTAAATCCGTATTTTATACTGCTCTTCTTATAGAATATGATAGGTGCAACTGAAACAAAAACCGACAATGCCATATATGGCGCATCATATTTATAAGACAAACATTGTAGAAAATAAGGGTTTATGGTCATGGGAATCAACGAACATACGGACCATAAACTTGTTTTTTTCCCAAAGGAAAAAACAGATAATAAGGTAATTCCCGTAAGTCCCATAATACAAAGTGCAATTATCTGCGTAAGAGGAGAAACATCAGCAAGATAGGAGTTCATATGTAGAAATTTTGAACAGAAGTCAGCTATATACCTGCTAAAATCACCGACCATTCCATAACCTAAAACTGTCCTTCCCAAATCATCTATATAATTAAAATTAGCTCTAAATATTGAAATAAAGGAAATAATCAATACGCTTGTCAACACTATATAATGAAATTTGTATTTTTTTAATATTGCTAGATATGAACTGATAACAGGTATTAATTTGTTTGACAGAAAGTAAATTGCAAAATAACTAATAACGCAACAAAATATTCCCAATAATGCCGAAACAACATTATGGGATAAAAACGGAATATTATAAAGTTCCTTGTGTGCTTTATGTTGACATACAAAAAAGAAGTCAATAAAAATACTTGCCTCTATAATCAAAGAAAGTATTATTATTTTTTTATCTTTAAAATATTCTTTATTTATTTTCAAATTTTTTAATAGTACAACATACACAGTGTATGCTATGAAAATCAATACACCAAATATCTTTACCCTTATGCCCCTTGTAATGCAAAACATTAGAATAGCAGGAAGTATAGAAATAATCAACAAAAGTTTTTCTTTGTTTAAATGTTTCAAAACAGCCACCTCAAAAATAACATCACTATCTAAATACCATTGTTTAAAAACTTAATCATACTGGGAAAAGTTATATCTGTTTCCTCCAATTTTTACTAACATACACAATATGTTTTCATATTTAAACATTAAACATAAATATTTTTTACAGTAACCGTCGTTATGTTATCACATTATGGATGATTTGTCAATATATTGTGTGTGAATCAATGTAGAATTAAAGACTAATTTGTTATCTAATATTTTATTATTGGTTAAAAAAATGGTCTCTAATTCCCTATAAACTCAAATTTTGTTTTGTTTGCAAAAGGAAACATTCTGCGATTTTTTATTTTAATATAAAAAGCACCCACACTTTTAATAGTGCGGGCACCCCAATTAGTAAAAATCATAAAAATAATAAAACAAATTTACTGTCGTTAGAATATGGTATCAACATATAGTATTAGGGCCCTTATTCTTTGCAGTTTATAGCGTAAATTAATAATCTTTGCCAAATATACTTTCTTAATCACACTAATTTTACTTTCAAAGTCTGTTATAATATTAACCCCTACTTTACCCCAATAATTTTGTAAATATCCTTGTCTATTTTGGAGTCAAAGTAATTCTTTAATTCAAAAAATGCTTTCCATTTAGGTATTGTATAATCATTAAAACCTCGGCGCATAACAACATCCACCAGTCTTTTTTCAATATATGTAGGACCGTCTGGTAAAGAAATTGCATCACACAGCTGAATCAGTCTGTCATAGTCATCGTACTTAGCGTTGGTAATAAAATCCTTTATAAACTCAGTTTCTTTTACGGTTAAATCATTCTTGCCGTTATAGGAATTAATATTTTTATAGGGAAAAGAATGTGTTAAACAGACTTTTGCGCTGTCGTCATATCCCTTTGAAATCATAAACCTGTATCCGTCTACAGTATGTTTCATATCAGTAATACCCTGACGCCTGCCTATATCGTGCAACAAACCTAAAACATATGCAGTATCGGCACTTAGGTTGTCACATTTTTCGGCAATTATCCTTGCACAAAATCCTACTGTTCTGCTGTGAGCTACCCATAAACCGGGATTAAGTTTTTCAGCCTCTTTTAAAAAAGTTTCCGTTTCCGAAACAGTTGGTACTTTCATTTTTTCTCCTTAATAGATGCTCCCCAAATATAGATCCAGAGTATCGTAAATATTAATTACACCGCCGGCCTTATCAACTGCCCTCTCCATATCTTTTTCAAAAGCATTTTTCACCTTTTCTGTCAATGCATTATGGTCGGAATATGTTTTAATTAAATTTACATACTCTTTACTCGTAATTTTTCGGGTACGCTTATACACTTTTGACTTAATATTTTTAAAACCATAATTATCAAGTTCTTTAATTTGCTCCTTACACTTGTATAAATCAAACTCTTTAGGTGTTTTATCATGAGGTCGATATTTTTCATAGACAGACATACTGGCAAGGTTAGTCTTATCACTTGTATTGCTGACAAATGGATGGTTCCAGAATAGTGCAACCACACCGTTAGGCTTTAAAAGTGACTTGGTTTTTATATAACCAATATTTTTCGGTATCCAATGAAATGCAGTAGCACTATAAATCAAATCAAAGCTATTTTGGGGTAATTCAGCCTCAATAAAATCCGAGTTTATAATGTTAAAGTTACTGAATTGTGAAAATTTCTTTATACAGTACCTTGAAAGATTTTCACCAAGCTCAATAGCGGTTACTTTACAGCCTCTATTTAAAAAAGGCAGGGTTGCCTGTCCTGTGCCAATACCTATTTCAAGCACATTACTGTTCTCTGACAAGTTAGTATAATTAAAAATATCCTCAAACAATTTATCAGGGTAAGCGGGTCTTGCCTTATCGTAGTTATTTTCATTTTCGTTAAATGTTCTCCGCAGATCCATTTTTACTCTCCTTTAATCTACCATAAGCGTTTCTAATTTCTCCGCCTGCAATAATATACTTTTTCATATTTCTTTGCAGAGAAGTTTTTTCGGGCCAATCCTGATAATTTGTTGATTTAGTATTATAAAGCCACTGAATAAACTCCGTATCAGCCTGACCTTTATCAAAAATTTCAAACCTATTTTGAAAACTCAAAATGTTTGAACCTTCCTTTAACATATTTTTAAGCTGGCTGTCCAAAAGCCACGAGTGGCATACAAATTCACAACCATTCAACTGTGGATAATGTTTCCTAAAAAATCTTTTTGCAGATGTCAAAGAGTCATCAACGGAGGAGGGAGAAAAATCAGCATCCGAGGGAATATGTATTCCTATTATTATACTATTGCAAATGTGTTTCATTTCATATTCAAGACTTCCTATTCTAAAAAGGTGACAGCCCGCCTGCCGTGTAGTCCACCAATATCTATCAAAATAGAGCCTGCCTGTCATTCTGTAGGTCTCATCTATAAACCGTGTGTAGCATTTCATAGTGGCAAAATATATATCGTCGCCTATTCCCTTTTCTTTGTAGATATGGTAGGAATCAAGTGACGCTTTCAGCATACATGCGAGTATTTTTATATTGTCCTCATCGGGATAAAGGATAGACTGCAATTCAATTTGAGCTTCTCCCATTTTTTCATAGGTTAAAAAATCCTTTAGCTGTTTATTAACGATATTAAAATCGAAACCGTGGACGAAATCAAGCACACGGTTTGCAATTTCAGGTTGCAAATTTATCTTTTTACAGAGTTCCTTTAAATTCATATTTCCCTCCATATAAACCTCGGTAAAAAAACCGCCGGTATTTTCATTTTCGTTAAATGTTCTCCGCATCTCCATTATCACTCCATTAATCTACAATTTATAGTGAGAAATTTTTTAAATAAGAATTCATCTATTTTTGCCAATTCTCAAAAAACGAGAACAAATTTAACAGATGCGATGTTTACTTTAATAATAAATTTTGCTATTATTTTTATAGAAAATTTAAAAATCTTGGAGACGATTATATGGCGATAAATGAAAATATTAAACACTATCGCAAAGCTCTTGGGTTAACTCAAAAAGAGTTTGCTGAAAAGCTTAATGTATCCGATAAAACTGTATCACGCTGGGAGGTCGGAAAGCAAATTCCAGATGCATTACTAATGCCTGAAATTGCAAAAACTTTAGGCATTACAATCAACGATTTGTATAACATTGGTGATGATACAAAAAACGATGAAATACCTAGAACTAAAAAATCATTCAAACTCAATAATAAAATTCTGTTTGCATATAAGGCAGGAATCCTTATAAGTTTAGTTTTAATAATTTTGGGGTCATTTGTTTTAGTAAGCGTTTGTTTATCAGAAGACAATGACCTTTATGGAGTATTGGGACGTATTTTAACCTTTTCAGGTTGTGGAATATGGTTGATTACAGAATTTACTTACAAAATTTTTTACAGAGAAAATGATAATAACATAATGTATTTATCAGAGGATATAACATACAGTGGATTTTCAGCCATAGTATTCGGTGCTATATTCTTGTTTATTATGCCATTATTTTTAGCTTTAAAAATCAACTACTGGTATGAACTGTTTGTGATGCTGTCAATAATATTTTTTGAATTGATAATGTTATACTATAAAAATCGCCTGCAAAAGGTGGGCATAAAATTTATTAAGGCAATTAATATTACATCAATTATATTATGTATTGCATCAGCTATATCACTTTTGTCAATTTATATTATTTTTAGAATTTATGATTTTTCTAATACATATAGCCTTTCTGCAGGGCTACAAGAAATATACTATGTAACACAATATGGAGTACCTGCCTTAGAATCAAAGGTAAGACTATATAGCTTCTTAGCATTGAGCTTACCTTTGCTTTCAATGCTTATTATAAACTATATTGAACTTCTTATCAAAAAGAACCGCTTGACTGAAATGTTATAAATTAAATGGGCAGAGATGATTAACTCGTCTTTGCCCATTGTCCATTAATAGTACTATATCTAAAGACAATATGCTTTATTAGAATAATAAAACTCTACAATAATTATATTCTATTTCTTTCCGGTAAGATAATTTTATCACGAAAAAGTTATAATGACAATATAAGAATATATCAAGTGATACCCTAAAATATTTTTTGCATATTGTTTAAAGAGTTAGCAAAAAATTACACATAAAATCTGTCTAAAAAATTGCCGATACAGATAACTAATCAATCTGTATCGGCAAATTTTTTATTTGTAACAATATACCTTGTTATTATGTGGATATTTTTAAAAAACAAATCCGAACCCATTACCAACCGGTACAAGGTTCGGATTATTTTTGTTTGGTGCGGGCGACAGGACTTGAACCTGCACATCGGTTGACACTAGAACCTAAATCTAGCGCGTCTGCCAATTCCGCCACGCCCGCATAATATGATTGCCTCGGATAAAATTCTCATTTTCCAACGCAAGAGTAATTATACATAAATTATTAATTTTTGTCAACAAACCAAACTAAATAAAATCCCCTTACGGTGCAATTCCCTTTTAAATTATATATTGATTTATTTATTTTGCACAATAATACTATCAAACAATAATAAAGGTTGCACAAACTTTTTTCCAATAAATGTTGTTTGAAATTTGGAAAAATGTTATAATATATTGGATAACTAATAAAACAGAGGTGAACACATTTGGGAAAATTATTAAAGCACTTTAAGCCTGCAATTATTCCAATACTTTTTACTATTATGCTTCTTGCAGTACAGGCCTATTGTGACTTATCCCTTCCAACCTATATGAGTAATATTGTCAATGTGGGTATTCAGCAGGCGGGTATTGACTGCGTAACCCCCGACAAATCTCCAAAGGAAGAAATTGATAAAATTCAACTGTTTATGAACAGCAGGGAAAGTGATTTCGTATCTTCCTGTTACACAGAAGATACCTACAAAAATAATGATATCCTTGTACTCAAGGACCTTAGTGAAAAGGATAGTGCAAAACTGGCAAAGACTTTGGAAAAGCCTATGCTCATTACCTACATAATGGAAATGTCCCAAAAGGGTAAGCTTAGCAAGGACTCTGTCAGCGGAGAAATTGACACAGAGAGCTTTAACAAAATCATGGAAAACGGTGTTAAAGATATGACGCCGGAAAACCAAATGAAGTTTTTACAAATTCAGCAAAACAGCAAGAATAAAAAGAATTTTGACCTGTTTAAAATACTTCCCCTATTCAGCGAAAATACAAGGAAAGAAATTACTGAAACAATAAATGAACAACTTAAAGCTTTTGATAAACTTGGGGAGGATACCATTAAGCAGGTTGTTGTCCCTTATACAGAAAATCTTATGAGCAGTGCAGGAATAGATACCGACGAAATTCGGCTTGACTATATAGTGGAATCAGGTCTTATAATGCTTGGCTACACAGGTCTTGTTTTCGTATGTATGATACTTATATCACTGCTTGCCTCTGTAATAGCCTCACGCTTTGCAAGGGATATAAGAAGTCACGCATATAATCAGATTGTGAATTTCTCGGCAAATGAGAGTAATCTATTCAGCAACGCCTCCCTAATTACAAGGTGTACCAATGATGTTCAGCAGGTTCAGTTTGTTATTGTTATGATGCTCAGAATGATACTATATGCACCAATACTGGGTGTAGGGGCACTTCTCAAGGTTATGAATATGAGCGGCGGTATGGTATGGGTTATCGGCCTTGCTGTAGGCATTGTTGTTGTGCTTGTGGCATTCCTTATGACTGTTGCTATGCCAAAATTCACTATTTTACAAAAGTTGATAGACAGAATGAACCTTGTTTCAAGGGAAATCCTTACAGGACTTCCGGTAATCAGGGCATTCAGCCGAGAAAGCTACGAAACAGACCGCTTCGACACAGCTAATAATAATCTTATGAAAACCAACCTTTTTGTAAACAGGGTTATGGCTATTATGCTTCCTGCTATGATGCTGGTTATGAATGGAACAACTATACTTATTGTGTGGGTCGGCTCTCACCAGATTGACAGTGGTAATATGCAGGTAGGTGATATTATGGCATTTATCCAGTATACAATGCAGATTATCATTTCATTCCTTATGATTTGTATGGCCAGTATTGTTCTTCCAAGGGCTATTGTATCAGCAAAAAGGCTTAACGAAGTTTTAAACACGGAAATTTCTATTAAAAATCCGGAACATCCTCAAACTTTTTCATCAAACAAGGGTAATGTTGAATTTAACAATGTTACATTCACATATCCGGGTGCCAACGAACCTGTTCTTCACAACATTAGTTTTACAGCTAAAACCGGCGAAACCACAGCTATTATCGGTTCGACAGGCAGCGGCAAGAGTACGCTCATTAACCTTATTCCAAGGTTTTATGATGTTACCGAAGGCAGTATTACGGTTGACGGCTGCAATATTAAAGACGCATCCCTTGAAGATTTACGAGAGAAAATCGGATATGTACCCCAGAAAGGTATACTATTCTCCGGTACAATCAAAAGCAATATTGCCTTTTCCGATGAAAGTATGCCAATGGAGAAAATTGAAAGGGCGGCAGAAATTGCCCACGCAAAAGAATTTATTGATGAAAAACCAAACGGCTATGACACAATAATAAGCCAGGGCGGTACCAATGTATCGGGCGGCCAAAGGCAAAGACTTTCTATTGCCAGAGCTATTGCAAATGAGCCGGAAATACTTATTTTTGACGACAGCTTTTCTGCCCTTGACTTTAAGACAGACTCCGGTGTAAGAAAGGCCCTTAAAGATAATATTAAGAACAGTACTATATTTATTGTTGCACAGAGAATCAGCACTGTACTTAACGCCGACCAAATACTTGTTCTTGATAACGGCCAGCTTGTAGGCAGGGGTACACATAAAGAATTGCTGAAAAACTGCCAGGTATATCGTGATATTGCAGAAAGTCAGTTATCAAAGGAGGAGTTGCAGTAATGACCGGTCCAAGAGGCAGAAGACGCCAAGGCGGTCGCGGAGGACTTGGCGCACCTGTAGAAAAGGCAAAGGATTTTAAAGGCTCAATTAAAGCCCTTATGAAATATATTGGCAGATATAAAGTTGCCATCGCTATTGTTGTGTTGTTGGCAATAGGCAGTACCGCATTTAATGTTGTAGGGCCTAAAATTTTAGGAAGTGCAACAACCGAGCTGTTTGAAGGGATTATGAGCAAATATTCCGGCGGAAGCGGAATTGATTTTGGAAAAATTGCAGGCATACTGGTATGGCTGCTTTCTATCTATGTGGCAAGCAGTATTATGGGATTTATACAGAACTATATTATGTCCACAGTTACCCAAAAGGTTGGATATCGGCTCCGCGATGACATTTCCCATAAAATTCATCTTATGCCCATGAAGTACTTTGACAGAAAACAGACAGGTGAAACTCTTTCAATTATAACTAACGATGTTGATACGCTTTGTATGAGTCTTAACCAAGTAGCTACACAGATGGTTACATCAATTTCCACAATTATCGGCGTACTGTATATGATGTTTAGCATTGACTGGGCAATGACTCTTATTGCCTTGGCTGTGCTCCCCATTTCAATAATACTGATTGCAATTATTTTTAAGATTTCTCAAAAACACTTTCGCAATCAGCAGGATTATCTGGGTCATGTAAACGGTCAGGTGGAAGAAACAATCGGCGGTGTAAATATTGTTCAAGCCTTTAATACTGTAGATAAAAATGTAGAGGAATTTGAAAAAGCTAACAATATACTCTATAAATCCGCCTGGAAAAGTCAGTTTTTCTCCGGACTTTCCGGCCCAATTATGACCCTTATAGGCAATATTGCATATGTGGCAATCGCAGTACTTGGGGGCTACCTTGCAATTCAAGGTACAATTCAGATTGGTGATATTCAGTCCTTTATTCAGTATGTAAGACAATTTACAATGCCAATTCAGCAAATAGCACAGGTAACAAATATGATTCAGCAAATGGCTGCCTCTGCTGAAAGAATTTTTGGCTTTATTAAGGAAGAGGAAGAACCCCAGTTTGCTGAGGAACATTGTAAAAAATCAGATGGTAAAAATGTTACTGTTGACGATATAAGCGGAAATGTAACTTTCCGGAATGTAAAATTCGGCTACAGTGAGGATAAAATTATTATTCACGACTTTTCCGCTAAAATTAAGCAGGGTCAAAAAATTGCCATTGTGGGTCCTACCGGCGCAGGCAAGACAACAATGGTTAAACTTCTTATGAGATTTTATGACATTCAAGGCGGTCAAATTCTCGTTGATGAGCATAATATTAACTCCTTTGACAGACGGGAGCTTAGGGAACTTTACGGTATGGTACTACAGGATACATGGCTGTTTACCGGTTCCATTATGGAAAACATACGCTATGGTAAACTTGACGCCACTGACGAAGAGGTTATTGCCGCTGCCAAAGCTGCCCATGTTCACAACTTTGTAAAGCATCTTCCGGACGGTTATAATATGGAGCTTAACGAGGAGGCCTCCAATGTCAGCCAGGGACAGAAACAACTCCTTACTATTGCAAGAACAATTCTTGCCGACCCAAAAATCCTTATTTTAGACGAGGCAACTTCTTCTGTTGATACAAGGACAGAAATCCGTATTCAAAAAGCTATGGATAATCTTATGAAGGGAAGAACAAGTTTTATTATTGCCCACAGACTTTCAACAATCCGTGACGCTGACCTTATACTGTTTATGAAAGACGGCGATATTGTTGAACAGGGTACTCACGAAGAACTTCTTGCAAAAGGCGGATATTATGCCGACCTTTACAATTCTCAGTTTGACAAAGTAGGATAGTAAAAGATACGGCGGGGATAACCCCGCCATTTTCTTTTGTACTTTCCAGCAGAAAAGTGTTGAAGATTGTTCCCTTTTGTGTTACATTGTAGGGAGAGGTGGTTTTATGGCTAAGCGTGGCAGTCACGGCATTGTAGAAGAGAAAAGTAGAAAAAACAGAAAAGCTAAACAGAGCTATTCCGAAAAACACAGGGACGCCATTAAGAATTTTAGCACTGATGACAGCCTTTCCTACAGGGAACGGCGTGAAATATCCCAAAATACAAATACTCTAACAGAACATAACAGAGTAAGAAATACCAGAAAAAAAAGGGAAAAGCAGAAGGGCAAGGTTATTATTATATTGGTTGCAATTCTTGCTGTACTTATTGCATTGTGCGTTGGTATATATCTATATCTAAGCGGTGTATCAAACAGGAACTTTGAAACTCCGGTTAAGGGAACACAGACAGAAACTACAACTGAAATTCATCAAACTTTGGTGGTTGTAACTGTCACTGAAAAAACTATTACCTACAATGGAGAGGATATTGCCTCCCCCCTCGAACTTGAAAGAAGACTCTCTGCGGAAGATAATCCTACCCTTTCCCTTGTAAATATTGACGCAGATATTGACACCTATAATTCCGTAGCAGAGGTACTTAACAAGTACGGCGGAACATATGAAATGATGGATATGAAAAATACCAACCCCTCTATTCATACAACGGATACCACAACCAATACTTCACAGACCTCTGTCACAGGTGAAGAATAGTATTGACACAATAGATTATATTGTGATATAATGCTACAAGTTAACTTAAATATTTCTTATCAAGAGAGACTGAGGGACAGGCCCTATGAAGTCCGGCAACCTGCTATGCAAGGTGCTAAATCCTGCGGTATAACCGAAAGATGAGTTTTTCAGCCACCATCTTTTGACGGTGGCTTTTTTGACAGAAAGGAAGATTGCTCTATGGCAAGGCATTTATTTACATCAGAGTCCGTTACAGAAGGACATCCTGACAAAGTCTGCGACCAGATTTCCGACGCAATACTTGACAGTATTTTTGAACAGGATAATCAGGCTCATGTTGCCTGCGAAACAACAGTAGTTGCAGGTGTGGTGAATATTATGGGTGAAATCAGCACAACCGCTAAAGTGGACTATGAAAGTATCGTAAGAAAAGTCATTAACGAAATCGGCTACAACGACGATAAACTGCTTTTCAACGGCAACACCTGCAAAATTACAAACCTTATTACCACACAGTCACCTGATATTGCTATGGGAGTTAATGAAAGCTATGAACTTAAAGACGGCGAAGAGGACAAACTGAACCAGTTTGGCGCCGGCGACCAGGGTATGATGTTTGGTTATGCCTGCGATGAAACCGAAGAACTTATGCCCCTTACAATCTCCCTTTGCCATAAACTCGCCATGAAACTTACAGAAGTAAGAAAAAACGGCACTCTTCCATATCTTCGACCCGACGGTAAAACACAGGTTACGGCAGTTTACGAAAACGATAATGTTGTTGCCATTGATACGGTTGTCATAAGCACACAGCATGACGAGGAAGTCTCACTTGAACGGATAAAATCGGACCTTCTTGAATATGTAATAAAGCCCGTTATTCCCAAAAACCTTATGACAGATAAAACAAGAATACTTGTGAACCCCACAGGCAGATTTGTTATTGGCGGACCTGCCGGAGACTCGGGACTTACGGGAAGAAAAATCATTGTTGATACATACGGCGGATACGGCCGTCACGGCGGTGGTGCTTTTAGCGGCAAAGACCCGACAAAGGTTGACAGAAGTGCAGCTTACTATGCAAGATATATTGCAAAAAATATTGTTGCCGCCGGACTTGCAAAGAAATGTGAGGTCCAGCTTGCCTATGCTATCGGTGTAGCAAAACCGGTTTCTGTTATGGTTGACGCTTTTTCTACAAGCGATTATACAAATGAACAGCTGGCAGAGGCTGTAAACAAGGTATTTGACTGCCGTCCTGCGGCAATCATAAATGAACTTAACCTCCGCAATACAAAATTCCGTCCAACTGCCGCCTACGGACATATGGGCAGAACCGATATTAATGTTAAGTGGGAAGACACCGATAAAGTTAATGCACTTAAAGAGGCTCTTTAATAAAAAAAGCTCCCGATGGGAGCTTTTTTTATAACTCTATAATAGATAGAAGTATTGAAAAATAATGAAATGCACTTCCTGCCACAGTGAAAATATGCCATATGGAATGGAAGTACTTTACTCTTTTAATTACATAGAAAATAATTCCAAGGGTATAAAGCACACCGCCCAGCACTAGAAAAAGTCCTGACAAAAAGGAAATTTTAGCCATTAGGGGTTTAATTGCAAAAACGATTACCCAGCCTGTTGCAATATAGCAAATAAGTGATGGAATTTTTGCCTTTTCCAAATTAATTGAATTTAGGGTTATGCCAACCACAGCCGCCAGCCACACTATGCCAAAAAGTACCCAGCCAATAACACCTCCAAGTATATAAAGGGTGATTGGTGTATATGTACCGGCTATCAGCAGGAATATGGTATTGTGGTCCATAATCTGAAAAAACTTCTTCACCCTCTTTCCTGTAAAGGAATGATAAAGTGTGGACATTGTATATAGGATAATCAGGCTTGCCCCGTAAATTGCACTGCTGACTACTGCCCAGGCATTTGCATAAATTGCCGCCGTAACCAGTAGTACAACTGTACCGGCAATAGACAGACAAGCACCTACCCCATGGGTGACAGAGCTAAAAATCTCTTCCCCAAGGGTGTATTTTCTTTTCTTTAACATAAGTTTTCATCTCTATTTCATTTGTTCCCTTTCCAAAATCATTCTACACCATATTTGATTATTAATCAAGACTATATTTAATATTTTCGTTTATTTTACAAAAAATAAAACTGACCTTTTTGAAAAGGTCAGTTTTTTGTGTTTATTTACGCAATCTCTTCCATAGAACAACATTCAGTTGAAAGACTATGCTTAACTCTGTCCTCAACCTCTGCACGCTTGGCATTGTTGAAACGGTCAACAGTACCTACAAGATAGCCTGTAATTCTTCTGATTCTTTCAAAGGGAACCTTGTCATATGTGTACTGCACATCAACAAATTCCCCGTCCTCAGTAATGTCAATAGTCTTAAAATACTTATCCGGGTTGTTTTCTTTCAACTGTGCAACATATGCGTCTACTTCCGGTTTTGTGAGATTACCGTGAACATTTATTTTCATTTTCAAAATCCTTTCTATAATCTACTTCTGGTTTATTTCTTTTAATCGTCTCCGATATCCATATATAAAAATGTGGCGTACTATTATATTACCACAATATATAGTGGTTTGCAATAGTAAAATTCCAAATATTTTGTTATTTTACATTACAAAATTTTAATAACTTTTTGTACAAAAAAACCATTGACAAAAATGCAAACTATAAAAAAGGAATATTATTCAGATATAACTACACCAAGTACCTCCTATACTATGTAGTTACCCGTCCTATGCCAAAGGAAATTGAAAGTGCCTCGTCAACTTTATTCATAGAGTAGTTCTCAACCTCCCCCATTTTTTCTCTTAATCTTCTTTTATCTATTGTACGGATTTGCTCAAGAAGCACTACAGAGTCCTTTGCAAGTCCGCTTTTGCCGGTATTTATTTCAATATGGGTGGGCAGTTTTGCCTTTTGGTGCTGAGAAGTAATGGCGGCGGCAATTACTGTTGGCGAATATTTGTTGCCAACATCATTTTGAACAATAAGTACCGGTCTTACTCCTCCCTGTTCACTGCCTACAACAGGACTTAGGTCTGCATAATATATATCTCCACGCTTAACTGTCATAATATCACTCCCGAATTTTTCAAAGGTATTGCCTTAATATTTTTGCCAAAATACTTTTCTTTTATTCTTTGACAATACATATTACGGAAAAATTCTAAAGGGGTTAATTCTGCCTTGTTAGGTGGATTTTATTTCCTTTTGATTTACAAAGGAAATTTCAATTTTTTCATCCTTTATATTAGTTATGTAGCCCTTGCTATCTACTGTCACAGTAAAATCATCTGCATCAATTACATAGCCCTTATCAGTCTTCTTCATACTGCTGTCCTCCTCCAAATCCTCAAAGACATTATGCAAAACCTTGATTGGAGCTGTGTCTGGGAAATCCTCCATATTATATTTATCCCTTATACCCATATATTCTATTTTCACCTTATCATCATTTATTTGGTATGTATATCCCTTTATATCTTCCGGGTATGTGACCTTAAGGTAAATTTCACCGTCTTTGTTCCTCTTAAAAGAACCCATGAAATCTATATCCTCTGTACTGACATATATGCCGGAGGTAAATACCTTTTTTACCTGAATTGGATTTTCACAGCCTGTAAAGACAGAAACGACAAAAATTATGACAAAAAGAAAAAACAAACCTTTCTTCAAATCATCACCGTCCGAAATTAAGAAATGTTTGTTTTAAACTTCATCTGTTTTAATTTTCCTGTTTTTAAACTTCTTTAAAAACCCTTGGAAGATAATCAATTATATCCCTTGGGAGCATAGAAATTTCCCCAAGGTCTGCCTTTGCATAATCCCCTGCTTTTCCCTGGGCAAATACGCCTATACAGGCGCTTTCAAGAGGAGTATATCCCTGTGCAAGAATTGAACCTATCACTCCTGCCAGAACATCACCGCTGCCTCCTGTTGCCATACCGGGATTTCCAACATAGCTGATAAAGGTATTTTTTCCGTCAGTAACAATGGTGTCGGCACCCTTTAGTACAGTTATTACGCTGTACTCTCTGCTGAAATTTTCTGCAACTTTCTGACGATTATCCTCTACTTCCTTAACAGAAAGTCCTGTAAGCCTGCTCATTTCTCCCGGGTGGGGAGTAAGAATAATATTGCAGGATTTGTCCTTTAGTAAATGTATATGCTTTGAAATACAGTTTATTCCGTCGGCGTCAATTACCATTGGTTTATTGCTACTCTTAACGAGGTGTTTTACAATTTGTTCCGTATCCTCATTAACCCCTAAACCACAGCCAATAAGGACAGCATTTGATTTTTCGGTATTCTCCGTAATTTTTTCAATATCAGAAAAACTGAAAGTACCCTTAGCCGAACCCTTTAACGGAATATAAACAGCCTCCGGGGCAGTTTGGGCCACAATCCCATAGATACTGTCCACAACCGCAGTTCTCAAAAGTCCGATGCCGCTCCTAAGACTTGCGTTAAGTGAAAGTATTTGGGCCCCTGCCATACCGTAACTGCCACAAATACTAAACAAAGAGCCCATACTTCCCTTGTGGGAATTATATGGGCGGGGCTTTATAGTTTTTTTCAGAAAATCAAAATCTATAGTATCCATAGTTTTCTCCGAAAATTTTAAATTTCTTCTCCTCTAAGCATTTTTACAACCTTTAGCTGTAGTTCAGGCATTAGCTTGGGCCGCATACCCTCAAGGATATTCTTGTCAGGTTTCATAACCACAGCACAATTACCCCTTGCCTCATTGTAAAAGCTAAAGGCATACACACCCTGTTCTTCAACATCATTAACGGAAATAAAAAATTTATTAATTTTTCTGCCGCTGTAGTTACTGTCGTTAAATTTGTCAATAGACTTAAATTCATCAATTTTAACCCTGAGAATTTTCTTTCTCTTTCTCTTTGCAATAATTTTGTCAACAAGCAAAAAATTATCTACAACCTGGTATTCAAATTCAATTTTTTGATTTTTTATCAAAAGAATTGCCAGAGGAACACCGCCTATAAGAACGAAAAGTCCTATATAAATAAAATAAGGAACAATAACATAGGCAAGAGCGATACAAAGGGCAGGAAGTCCAAGAGAGAGCAAAACATATATAACTGCAAGCACATTATCCTTTGGTTTTCTTTTAACCTTAACCACCTGTTCGCAAAATCCGTCCATTTTTCATCTCTCCTTTTATAGAATGATAACATAAACCCCGAAAAATTACAACAAAAATATACCAAAGCCCTTGCAAATTTTCTGCATTAATGTTAAGATTATAGAGATATTTAACACTATGACGGAGGAAGTAGTCCTGCTGAAAACATTTAAAGAGATTTCTGCCTCGGCTGAAAGCAGAAAATTGTTGTGCAAGATGAAGTTCCCTTTTGAGTGGCAGTGCTGAATTATGCAGTATAGTAGGCGCTGACGGTTGTCACCGTTATATGACAGCAAAGTGTCTGTACTTTTTGCTACAGAAATTTTGGGTGGTACCACGGATTTTATTCGTCCCGGAAATTTTTCCGGGACTTTTATTTTTATGGAGGTTAATAATGGACGAAAAAATTTTAAATCTGAAAAATCAGCTTTCCGCTGACCTTTCAGAAATCAAAAATCTTGTTGACCTTGACAAAATCAGAGTTGCATATCTTGGAAAAAAAGGTAGCGTAACAGGTCTTCTCAAGGGTATGAAAGACCTTTCCCACGAGGAAAGAAAAGAATTTGGCAAAAAGGTAAACCAGCTTAAAAATGCTGTGGCAAATGCCATTGAAGAAAAAACAGAGGCTCTAAAAAAGGCAGAGATTCAGTCAGAAATTGCTTCTATGCCAAAGTTCGATATAACTACGCCTGTTGACCTTACGAGAGGTTCATACCACCCCATTACACTTGTTCAAAGACAGTGTGAAGAAATCTTCCGTTCAATGGGATTTACTGTTGAAGATTATTCCGAAGTTGTAACGGACTATGAATGTTTTGAGTCCCTCAATATACCAAAGCATCACCCTGCAAGGGATATGCAGGACACATATTACCTTGAAAACGGACAGCTTCTTAAATCCCAAACTTCGGCGGCACAGAACGCTATTCTTAAAAAATACGGCAAAAATCTAATTGAAAAGGATATTCCCATAAGGGCAATATTTCCCGGCAGATGTTTTAGAAATGAGGCTACCGACGCCTGTCACGAAAACACCTTTTTCCAAATGGAGGGCGTTATGGTAGACAAGGACATTAGCATTTCAAATCTTATATACTTTATGAAAACAATGCTTTCCCAGGTTTTCCAAAAGGACATTAAGGTTAGACTCCGTCCCGGATTTTTCCCATTTGTTGAACCGGGATTTGAGCTTGACATTAGCTGTCTTATTTGCGGCGGCGAGGGCTGTGCCTCCTGCAAGCACAGCGGTTGGCTTGAGCTTTGCCCCTGCGGTATGATTCACCCCGAAGTTCTCAAAGAGGGTGGCATTGACTCTGAAAAGTACACGGGATTTGCCTTTGGTCTTGGTCTTACAAGACTTGCAATGATGAAGTATGGTATTAAGGATATTAGAGATTTAAACAGCGGCAGTCTTAAATCTTTAAGCCAGTTTACAGACGACAAGTAAGAAGGGAGAATTTTATTATGTTTTTATCAATGAACTGGATTCAGGACTTTGTTGATTTGTCCGGTCTTGACAAGGTTAAACTTATACATCAGTTTTCCCTTTCCACAGCAGAGGTTGAAAACGAAATTTTCTTTAAGGGTTCCGATTTGTCCGGCGTAGTTGTGGCAGAAATAAAATCCATTGAAAACCACCCGGATTCAAAAAAACTTCATCTTCTCAAGGTTGATATAGGTGAAAATGAGCTTACAGATGTTGTTTGCGGTGCTCCTAATGTTAAACTCGGTATGAAAACTGCCTTTGCCAAAGTAGGCGCAAGGCTTGGAGAAATTACAATTTCACCTCGCCCTCTTGCAGGATATATGTCCAACGGTATGTGCTGTTCCGAGGCAGAAATAGGAATTAGTGACGACAACTCCGGAATTATGGAAATTACAGACGATGTTCCCAACGGCACAGACATAAAGGACGTCTATATGATTGACGATATTGTGTTTGAAGTTGACAACAAATCCCTTACAAACAGACCTGACCTGTGGGGTCACTACGGTATCGCAAGAGAATTTGCCTCCCTTGCAGGCCGTCCGCTGAAAGCTCTTGAAACAGAGGATTTACAGCAGTATGACTCCCTTGAAAAGGTAGATATGAAAATTGAAGACCCCCTTTGTCAGAGGTACTCATGTATACAAGTTGAAAATATTAAAAGGAGCGTAAGTCCCGTTAATATGAGGATAAGACTTTTCTACTGCGGAATGAGGGGCATTAACTTCCTTGCCGACCTTACAAACTATCTTATGCTTGAAATGGGTCAGCCAATGCACGCCTTTGACTCCCGTAAGGTGGGAAAAATCAGAATCAAGCGTTTTGACAAGCCTTTCACTTTTAAAACCCTTGACGGTGTTGACAGAAATATTGACGAAAACACACTTATGATTTGCAACGACAATACTCCCGTTGCCATAGCAGGAATTATGGGCGGTCTTGATTCAGAAATTGTTGATGATACCACAACCCTTACCCTTGAATCAGCCACCTTTGATTCTGTTTCTATCCGTAAGTCAACGGTTAGGCTTGCACATAGAACAGACGCCTCAATGCGTTATGAAAAGTCCCTTGACCCGGAAATGACAGTTACTGCAATCGGCAGATTTTTAAAACTCCTTAAGGATTATGACAGAGATATTAAGGTTGTTTCCGCCCTTACCGACCAATACGCTTTTCGTTATGATAAAATAACGCTTAACTTTGATAAGGCTTTTGTAAACAGGTATACAGGTATTGAAATTCCCAATGAACAAATTGTAGATACCCTTACATCCCTGGGCTTTGGCGTTACCCTTAACGGCAACGATTTTACAGTTGCAGTACCCTCATGGAGGGCAACTAAGGATGTTACAATCAAGGCGGATATTATTGAAGAAATCACCAGAATTTACGGTTATGATAACTTTGATATTAACACAACACGCTCCCCCCTCTATCCTGTTCGTAGAGAAACTGTCAAAAGTGATGAAGAAAAAATAAAGGATATGCTTGTTAAGAGGTACAATCTTCACGAAGTTCATTCCTATGTCTGGGCATATAACGATGAGCAAAAATCTCTGGGTATTCCCGTAGAGGAAAATGTCAGGCTTGCAAATGCTACAAACCCCAACATAGAAACAATCCGCAGGTCTATTATTCCAACACAGCTTTGTCAGGTAAAGGCAAACACCCGGTTTGCCCCTGATTTTGGCATTTTTGAAATCGGAAGAATTGTAGATGGTCTTGACAAAGACAACAAATGTGTTGAAAAAAAGAAACTTGCAATTACACTTTACAGCAAGAGTCAGGATATAAAGGGTCTGTACTTTAAACTTCGTGATATTATTGCTACAATTACCGATGACCTTAAACATAGAGAGGTTTCATTTGTAACGGCACAGGCAAGTCACGCCTATGAACACCCTGTTAATCTTAATAATGTTATTATTGACGGCAAAAACCTTGGCACAATGGGTATTGTCCACCCGGTAATAGGCAGGAAGATTGACAAAAAGGCAAACATTGTATTTGCAGAGCTTGACATTGAGACCTTTGCATCAGTGGAGAATAACAGTATTATCTATGATGAACCCTCAAAATTCCCTCCAATGACATACGACCTTAGCCTTGACCTTAATGAAGGCACACTTTACAGCAATCTGAAGGAATGTTGGAAAGGGATTGGACAGGAAATTCTGAAAAACACAAGAATTGTAGACACATACGATACAGAGGAAATCCACAGTATGACAATAAGGTTTGAATTTTCTTCAAATGAGAGAACATTATCCTCCGCCGAAGTACAGGAAATTATGGATAAAATAATTGAAAATCTAAAGGAAATCGGAGTTAATTTAAGGGGATAATTTATAAATTTATTAAATAATTAACCAAAAAGGGCTGTTGAATTATTATAATTATAATATTCGACAGCCTTTTTTATATAATTTTATATGCAATTTTAATAAAAAGTTGACATATGGCATATAAATATGTTATTATGATTGTGATATAAACGTCAAAGTATTGATTTGCTTTGATGGAACATTGGAGGTGTTTCCATGCTTGATAAGACAATGATTTTTTCACTTAACGGTGACAGAGACCAGGAAATTAAAGAGGCTATGATTAAGGTGTATGACGCACTCAAGCAGAAAGGTTATAACCCTATTAATCAGCTTGTGGGATATATTCTTTCTGAAGACCCAACCTACATTACAACCTATAACAATGCCCGTAATATTATCAGCGCAATGGACAGAGATGAATTACTGGAAGCACTTGTGAAGTCTTATCTAAATATCTAACACTCAAAATTTTTGGATTTCGCAAGTGTATTGATACACTTGCGTCTTTTTATGAAAGAAGGTTCTACTTATGGCAGAAAAGAAAGAATTTATGACCTATAAGGGCAAGCCCCTTGTAAGGTGCGGAAAGGAACTTTACTACGGAAATATGGACGAACCCTTTGTTATCCATATGATTATAAAGTCCACAAAAGATGTAAACGGACTTGAAGTTGCAGACAAGGTGGCAATTCAGCTTATGGCAACCGACCCGAACCTTTCACCCAGAAAACAGCTTGTAAAGACAAGTGAAAAAGCCGGGCTTTACCTTGCCCTTGATATTTCAGAGGTATGGCTGAACAAAGCCCTTAAAGAGGCTAAAAAAGCTTAATAAAAAATTAAAGGCAGTTCTTTACGAACTGCCTTTTTTCTTGCCCGACAGGCGAAGAAAGGAAACTTTTACTCAAAAACAAAGGAATTATCCCTATAGTCGCATATAATTTTCTTTGTTTTGTCCACACTGCCTTCCAGTATTTTTTCTGACAAAGCGTCCTCTATTTTACTGCGTATTGCTCTGCGCAGCGGACGAGCACCATAGTTTTCGTCATATCCCTGTTCTGAAATGGCCTTTACTGCATTCTCTGTAAAGTCTACTGTCATACCGATTTCGGCAAGTCTTGACTTTAAATTATTAAGCATATTAACAGCAATTTTCTGAATATCCTCTTCAGTCAGTTTTGTAAATACAATAATATCGTCAACTCTGTTGAGAAATTCGGGACGGAACATATTTTTCAGTTCTCCCATTACCTTTTCCTTAATAACTTCAAAGCTGTCGTTATCCCTGCTGTTTTCTGCAAAACCAAGGGAATTTCCTGCTTTTTCGGTAATAAGCCTTGCACCAACATTGCTGGTCATAATAATTACTGTGTTTTTAAAATCAACGGTTCTGCCCTGGCTGTCGGTAAGTCTGCCGTCCTCCAGTATTTGGAGAAGAATGTTAAAAACATCGGGATGAGCTTTTTCTATTTCATCAAAAAGCACAACCGAATATGGCTTTCTTCTCACCTTATCTGTAAGGTATCCTCCCTCATCATATCCAACATAACCTGGAGGTGAACCAATGAGCTTGCTGACAGTATGTTTTTCCATATACTCGGACATATCGAGCCTTAGCATTGCATTTTCGTCCCCAAACATAGCTTCTGCCAGAGATTTGCAAAGCTCTGTTTTACCCACACCTGTGGGGCCAAGGAAAATAAATGAACCTACCGGCCGTTTAGGGTCTTTAAGTCCCACCCTGCCACGGCGGATAGCCTTGCTTATTGCCGTTACAGCCTCATCCTGACCAATAACTCGGTTATGGAGAATTTCCTCCATTTTAAGCAGACGCTGACTTTCCTCTTCCGTCAGCTGTTGTGCAGGTACTCCGGTCCAGTCGGAAACAATTTTTGCAATATCCTGTTCCGTAACCTCGCCGCTTTCCTTATTCTGATTTTCCCAGTTGTCCTTTTCCTGCTGCAGTTTCTCTTTAAGGGAATTTTCTTCATCACGGAGAGAGGCCGCCCTTTCAAAGTTCTGTTCTTTGACAGCAGACTTTTTCTCCTTTTCTATGTCCTTAATTTTATCCTCAATTTCCTTTAAATCAACAGGCATTGTAAGTCCGTTCAGTCTTACCCTTGAGGCAGACTCGTCAATAAGGTCTATTGCCTTATCCGGCAAATACCTGTCTGCAATATACCGTGAAGAGAGCTTTACCGCAGCCTCTATTGCCTTATCAGTAATCTTAACCTTATGATGAGCCTCATATCTGTCACGAATACCCCTTAGAATTTCTATTGCCTCTTCCTCAGTAGGTTCTCCTACCATTACCGGCTGGAAACGCCTTTCAAGGGCGGCATCCTTTTCAATGTACTTTTTGTACTCGTTTATTGTTGTTGCACCCAAAACCTGAAAATCACCTCTGGCAAGGGAGGGCTTTAGAATATTGGCTGCGTCGGTTGAACCCTCCGCAGAACCTGCTCCAATAATTGTATGAAGCTCGTCAATAAAGAGAATAACATCATTTGTGTTCTTTATTTCCTCAATAACACCTTTAATTCTCTCCTCAAAATCTCCTCTGTACTTTGCACCGGCTACCATTGAATTAAGGTCAAGAGCAACTACTCTTTTATCCTTGAGTATTTCGGGAACTTCGTTATTAGCAATTTTAAGTGCGAGTCCCTCGGCAACTGCAGTTTTACCAACCCCCGGTTCGCCAATAAGAACAGGGTTGTTCTTTGTACGGCGGCAGAGGATTTGTACTACTCTCTGAATTTCGTTGCTTCTGCCGATAACCGGGTCAATTTCCCCTTTCTTAGCAGAGGCTGTTAAATCTCTGCCGTAGGTATCCAGCGTTTTTGTTTTACCCTTGCCGTTATATGAATTTTCTCCTGACATTGGAGAATTGTAGGAATTGTAATTTTCCTCACTCTCTATGTTCATTGTGTCCCTAAGGGCAGACATAAGACTTTCCTGGGATATGCCCATTTCTCTAAGAAACTTTACAGAGTAGCTGTCGTTGTCGGAAAGAATTGCAAGGAGTAAGTGTTCTGTACCTACAAATCCGTGACCCATTCTATTTGCAAGGAGGACAGCCCCCTGCATAACCCTTTTTGTTCTGGGGGTAAAGTCATCAATGGATACCACACTTTTTGAGCCAATCCCTATTGTATTTTCAATGAGATTTTTAAGTTCCTCTGCATTGACGCCTGCCTCCTGCAGGGCGGCCCCTGCTAAACCGGTGCTTTCCTGAGCAAGGGCAAGGAGCAGGTGCTCTGTACCAACATATGTGTGTCCCATATCTGATGAAATGCTGATTGCATTATTCAGTACATCGTTTGCTTTTTGTGTAAAGCCTTTAAAATTATACATAATAACACCATCCTTTATATTGCAAAAAATATTTTTTGCGGCTAATTCAGTTTATTTCGTAAATATTCAGCCCTCTTTATATCCCTGTCCTTTGGAGAAAGTGCCTCCCCAATAATTGTCATTAGGGTTGCAGGCTGAATTTCTGTCATAAGGTCGTTAATATCTTCTATGTTAATATTGTCAATTAAACCTGCACATATACCGAATCTCACATTGGAAAGAAGGTCTACCGCCTCCCTGTGAGTCATAATATATGCCGTCTTTAAAATACCCAGGGAACGCATAATCGTATCCTTGGTTTCTATTGATTTTAAAAGGGTTTCCCTCTGCTTTATTTCCTGAGCGACAATCTGCTCTGAAATATTTTTCAGGTTTTCAATGGCGGACTTTTCGGATATACCAAGGCTTACCTGATTGGAAAGCTGGTAAACCGCTCCCTGTGAAGATGAGCCCTCGCCATATGCGCCTCTGATTGTAAGACCCAGCTTGCCTAAATTTGTTGTAAGCATTTTCATTGCTCCTGACTTTTTTAGGGCAGGCAAATGGAGCATTACAGACGCCCTCATTCCTGTACCAAGGTTTGTTGGACATTGGGTGAGATAACCCAGCTTGCTGTCAAAGGCAAAATTAAGTCTTTCGTCAAGGAGGGTATCTATCTTATCCGCCAAATCATAGGCTTTATCAAGGCAAAATCCCTTTTCAATAACCTGTAGGCGTATATGGTCCTCCTCGTTCAGCATTATGCCTACTGTACCGTCGTTGAGGAGAAGCAGTGCCCTGCCGGAGGTGTTGCTGATAAATTCGGGACTGACAAGGTGTTTTTCCACAAGACTTACTTTCATAGTTTCGGTTAAATTTTCAAAGTCAATGTACTGAAAATCCTTTGCTATTGCGGAATTTCCGTTTATTAGGGCGTCCCTTACTTTATCATTGACTTCTTCTCTCCCCTTTTCGCTTAACTTGCAGGGAAATGGATAATCTTTAAGATTCCTTGCAAGGCGTATCCTTGTTGATATGACTACATTCTTATCCATTGTTATCCTCCAACTGCTTGATTTCATCTCTCAGCTTTACTGCCTCTTCAAAATTCTGCACCTCAACTGCCTGCTCCAGCTTTTTCTTTAGTTTTGCAATCCTGTCCGACTTTGTATCCGCCTTTTCGGTATATTCAATGCCGGCTACAGTCTTTTTACCACAATGGGTTGTATTGCCGTGAATTCTTCTTATTGACGGCAGCATCATTTCATAGAAGGTGTTGTAGCACTCTGCACAACCAACCTTGCCGGTATCTGCAATATCATAATAGGTGCTTCCGCAGTTGGGACAATGGGTTGCCTGACTTCTTGCAGGAAGTGTATTTCCGAAAAACGAGCCAAGAAGATTGGAAAATTCATTTTCCATATCAGTAAACATATTTTTGTAGCCCATCTTTGAGGCACATTCCTGACAGAGAACATATTCTGTATATTCTCCGTTGATTACCTTTTTTACATGAACAGTTGGGTTGTCCTTACCACATTTTTGACATTTCATAATTATCCTCCTATCTTAATAATGCAACAAGCATATTTTTGAGAATATCCGCTCTTAGGTTATCCCTTATTTCCTGCGGAGCTGTTCTCAATGCTCTGTCTGAAAGGGCAGACGCAAGTATGTTTGCTATCTGTGCCTCTATTACCGATTGTTTATAAAGGTTATTTAAAATAACCTCTGCCGACATTTTATCAAGGCTTTCCCCAATGGAGTTTACAACATGCATAAGAAGATTTTTACCGTCAGTCTTTATTCTTGTTATGCGTATATATCCCCCGCCCCCTCGGCGGGATTCAACTACATATCCCTGTTCCGGGGTAAAGCGCTTTGTGATAACATAATTTATCTGGCTGGGAACACAGCCAAGGGTTGTAGCCAGTTCATTACGCTGGATTTCTGCGTTGCCGTTCTGACGGTCCAGCATTTCTAAAATTGTCTGGGCAACCAGGTCGCTCATTCTCATATTTATGCCCCTTCCTGTATTTATTATATCTATTTATATAATATTTATTTTGTAGTTTGACTTTCTCTGACCTTTTACTGTTTTTATTGTAGCGTGAAAGTCAATAAAAGTCAAAGTCAATAAAAGTCAAATACCATTATAAAAATTAATTTATATTAAATTATCTCACGAATACTCTTATTTCCTTTAATTTTCATAAAATATAAACTTTTTTTATTTTTATCATGGGTATAAAAAAGGGACAATCCTAAAAAGGACTGTCCCCGCCGGTTATATTTAGAAATTAAAAGCCAAAGTCACCCCAGATTGAATTAGTGTCATCATCTGCAATATATCCTCTTCCGCCGTCTGCTGTTGTGGGTTCGGCATCCTGCTTAGCCTCCTGAATTACAACTGTAAGGGTCTTTTTAGAGCCGTCCCTCTCAATTTCAAACTTAAGCTTGTCGCCTGCCTTTGATTTAGAAATTTTTGCTTTAACATCTGATGAAGACTTTGTTTCTTCGCCGTCAATGGACATAATCTTGTCGCCCTTCTGCAAACCTGCTTTCTCCGCAGCAGAATCTTCAAGTACATCGTACACATATACCATATCCATATAATCCTGAAGTGTTACGCCTATTTCTGCCGGTTTACCCTTTACATATCCATAGTTTTTAAGGTCACCAAGTATATTTTGGGCGTCGTTGATTGGGATTGCAAAACCAAGACCCTCAACTGAAGTTGCTGAGCCTGAGGCGGAGGCCTTTGCCACAATAATACCTACAAGATTTCCCTGTCCGTCAAACAGACCTCCACCCGAGTTGCCGGGGTTAATGGCTGCGTCTGTCTGCATAAGATTCATTGTCTTACCGTCAAAACTAAGCTGTCTGTCAAGGGCGGAAACAATGCCGTCCGTAACAGTACCACCCAGTTCACCAAGGGGATTACCTATTACTACAGCCTTGTCACCTACTGCCAGTTTGTCGCTGTCGCCAAGCACTGCAACCGTAAGATTTTCGCTGCTCTTCGGCTCAATCTTAATAAGGGCAATATCCTGGTCTGCGTCTGCGCCAACCAGTTTTGCTGTGTATTCGTTGCCGTTTCTCAGCTTTACTGTAATTTTCTTTGAGTTTTCAATAACATGGTTGTTTGTAATAATATATCCGTCTTTGTCAATAATCACGCCGGAACCTGCACCCTCTGTGACTGCCTGACCGTAGAACATTGAATAGGTAACTGTTTCCGTTACAATTTCAACAACTGAATCCCCAACCTTATTTGTAATTTCCTCTGTTGACAGAATTCCTTCTGTGCTTTCGGAACCACCGGTTTCTTCTGTTTTGTAAACAGAAAGACCGCTGTTATTTCTTTCAGCATTTTTGGACATCAGAAAATATGTTCCGACGCCTCCCCCAATACCTAAACAGGCGGAGCATATAATTGAAATTATGAGAATAAGGGAAACGGAAGCACGGCTTGCAGGCTTTTTCTCCTTTTTCTTTGGAGGCACCTGGGCCTTATTGGCTACACTTCCCCATTCATAGGAATTTACATTACTACCTGTATTATAGTTGTTTGGACCTGTTGTATTTGTGTTTGATGTGAAAGAAGAGCCTGTGCCCTGGGTCGTCTGCCAGTCATTTACATTTGGTGTCTGTGGATTCTGATAATTGGTATTATCCGTACCTAAAGGCTGATTGGAATTGTTTTCGTATCTGTTATCTTCAAACATAATACTTTCCTCCCTCTGCAAGATAAAATTATATTATTTCCAAATTTCAGGGGATATTTACCCTGTGTGACTATTATATTAAATATCAAAAGTGAAAACTATATGAAATAAGAGTGTTGTGTTTATGAGAAAATAAAAAAGGTACTTTT